>CAYMSY010000701.1:0-1832 GCA_964393195.1 uncultured Alcaligenaceae bacterium
TGAGCGCTGACTCAATCACAGGCCTGGCCATGACGGCCAACTCCTCGATCTTCAATGCAGGTAGAAGCGGCTCAAACTGATGAGGCTGATCGTAAATAGCGATGACCTGAGGCGCTAGAGACATATCTTTTGCCGGTTTTTATTCCGATTTAGATTATGCGCTTTATTTAATAAAGTCAATGACTTATGGTTGACGAAAGAGCATAAGTTGCATCATGTTTTGCCGATCTATTTGCCGGTAGCCTCAGGCTCAGCGCTGTCATAGACTTCCTTGAAGCAAAGCATGTCCACCAAGCGGATGGTGAACAGAATGGTGTTCAGGCCTGATTCGGTATCACAGTGATCAAATCGGTGCCGCCTACGGCGTCTGTCAAGGTAGTTGTCGCGTTGAGCTTCAAATTTCTTAAGCGGCTCGACGCTCCTTGTCTCGTTGGTTGAGATAGACCTGGTCAGGTTCTCCCCAACGCCTGATGCCTCGACTCCAGCGCGTTGGGTTGAGTGACTGGGCTTGTGCATAAACCTGGCGCCGCTGCTCCAGAACGGCCTTGCTGCGACCGCTGTGGCGTTGGTCAGGGGTGACGAATCCGATCTCTCGGTGACGATGCTCGCTGTTGTACCAATCGACGAAGCGGCGCGTCCACTCGCGGGCCTGGTCAAGGTCCTTGAAGCCTGCGTTTGGATACGCTGGGATGTATTTCAGCGTGCGGAACCATGACTCGATGAACGCGTTGTCGTCGGATACCCCGGGGCGGCTGTAGCTGGGTGCAATGCCCAACTCCTGCAGCTTGGCGCGAAGCGTGAACGATCGTTGTGGGGCGCCATTATCGGCATGCAGCACCAAGGACTTGCCGGCCAGCTTTTCTCGCCAACGCGCGCGCTCAAGCAGTTCGGCAGCCAACTCACCACTCTCGCTGGCATGGACCTCCCAGGCCACCAGCTTGCGGCTGTACAGGTCCAAGACTGCATAGAGGTAGAAGAACATCCCTCGGACCTGGCTGGGCAAGTACGTCACGTCCCAACACCAGACTTCGTTGGGTGCCCGAGCAACATGAGTGGGCGCAGCCTTGTGTGAGCGCCGCCGTGCACGTCCTCGTGCATGTTGGGCACCATGGGCGCGCAGCAGACGATAAAACGTCGATTCGCTGGCCAGGTACGTGTCCTCATCAGCCAGAATGGGCACGATCTGCGTGGGCGGCATATCTGCAAATCGAGGCTGCATGCACGTGGCCAGAACAGCTTGTTGCTCGATCTCACTGAGCTTGTTGCTGGGAGCTGCGCGTTTGGCTTGAGGGCGGCCATCAGTTCGAATGACATCGCCATCCACCCAGCGTTGATACGTGCGCAGGCACAGGCCTGCGGCAGCGCAAGCCGCACCTAAGCGAGCTCCATCAGTCTGAGCCTGCTTGATCATCTCGACGAGCTCTTGGCGTTCCACATGCGCGGTCATGCGTCCTCGTCCCTTCTCTTGTGGAACGCCTCGAGTTTTTTTGTCAGTACCAGCAGTGCTGCTGCCTCGGCCAGAGCCTTCTCTTTGCGTCGCAACTCTCGCTCAAGCTCTCGGCTGTGACGCCGCTCCTCGGCCAAGGTCGTCGCATTGACACGATCACCACCTCCAGAGATGCCTTGCATGCACGCCGCCCGCCACTGAACGATTTGTGCCACATGCAGCCCCTTCTTGCGGCAGTACTCGCCCAACTCTGCCTCAGCCAGGCCCATTGCTTCCACCACTGCGGCAAATTTGTCCTCAGGGCGCCAACCATCTGGCGCATTGCCGTCTGCGGGAACCGCTCGTCCGGCAACTCTGGCCTGATTACGCCATGCGTACAGCGTCG
>CAYMSY010000702.1:0-1825 GCA_964393195.1 uncultured Alcaligenaceae bacterium
CAAGGCAAAAGCGCCCTGCGCGCACCCACCAATGATAAACGCATAAGCCAACATTTTCTGCTATGCATTGATATCGCTCAAACCACGAACGGGCCAGAGTTGCTCGTGATCATGAACATTTGCCGTCTTCGGGAGTTCAGACCTTATGTTTTGTCCTGAATGCGGTCTACCCACTGATCCAGCGCCATTCAATCCAGACGCCGCCGCCGGGAAACCGCAGAGCTTTGTCTTGGCGCGCGGTCGCTATGCGTTGAGTGCTCTGAGCACGCTTAAACGGCACTTCAAAAATCTGAACCTCCGTTCAGCACCTTGCGTAGCAAAAATGACCCATTTGAAGGAAGGCTCAACCATGGCCAAACATCATGCCGCTGCCGGCGAAGTTATGAAAGTTTTATCAATTTCAGACCTGAGCGTAAAGACAAGTGCGTTAGTGAAGGCGGATAGCTTTGAGGCCATTCACTTGGTATTGCGGGCTGGTGAGCACATTCCGGATCACCGCATTGGGGGTTCGATGTCGTTATATTGCATTGAGGGCGATACCACGATTGATACGCCGGAGGGCGAGCGGCAACTCTGCGCGGGCGACTGGCTACACCTTGAGCCTGGCACCCCTCACGCAGTTCGCGGCATCACCGATGTGAGTTTAATACTGACAATCTTATTTGATCGGCCCGCACTTCACACACGCTAGCTGCAGCGTTGTGATTCCCCCGACCTGATTGCGTCTGCTTTGAACCGATCCATATGCAGCAAGTTTGGCTTCAACCTCACCGATAAGTCATTGGGGTCCATGTGTCTTGTCATTGGCAGGGGCGATTGCAGTCGATGACCAGCGCATAATGCCGATCAAGGAATTCGACTTTTCTCTGTTTGGGTCTTGCAAAGGCAGCGCCGCTGATCGGCAGCAAACTGACCACGGAGATGATTGCAGATCGGTGCATGGTCTGCATCTCCTGCTGTGGTGATTCGAGAGCTTTTTCTCAGGCCTGCGCCGAAACGAGCCAGGCTGTGTAGCCCATCATGACACCTTCATTCGAACGGTGGTGCTTGCCGTAAAGCTCGACCAGATCGGTCTGCACCGATTGCTGCACGGACTCCGGGTAGTCGAGCAGGACTTGCCCGAATGCCATGGCGTTGCAGGCGAATTGCTGCGCCTGGCTTGGCGAAGCACCCGGTCCGCCGACGGCGAGCAGTCCCTTGGCGGCGATGATATCCACGCTGTGGAAGCCCGCGCCATCGAGAATTTTGTGCATGTAATCGCGATCCTCAAAGGCGAATGGGCCAGGCGCGCGGGGAACGGGGGCCGGCAGATCGACATGACGGCGCGCCGCGGCCATGCCTTCCAGCATCCACGGGTTCTGCTGGGGAGGGCCCCACACGGCAAGGTCGATCCGCCCGCCCGGCTTGAGCAGCTTGCGCAGGTTGACGAAGGCGGGGATCGGCTCGGCGAAGAACATGCTGCCGAAACGGGAAAACAGCCGATCGTAGGGGCCATCGGGCAGTGTCACGCTGGCCGCGTCGGCGCATAGGAAGCTTGCGTTGGTGATACCGGCTGCGGCAGCACGGCGCGTGGTCGCCGCGATCATATCGGGTGAGATGTCGATACCAAGCACTGCGCCGCTCGGCCGGACAGCCTGCGCGATGGCAAGGGTCGTAGCGCCGCCGCCGCAGCCGATATCCAGCACGCGTTCGCCCGGCGAATAGGCCGCCCGCGCCAGCAATGCATCGCCGACCGGCGCAATCGTACTTTCAAAGCCATTGAGGTTTGCGAGCCACCGCGCGCCCATTTCGCCGGCCCAGTCTTCATACTTCAGGGCATCGGCGT
>CAYMSY010000703.1:0-1815 GCA_964393195.1 uncultured Alcaligenaceae bacterium
GCGCGCTAGCGGCTGTGTGGCTGGTGGTATTGCTGGCGCTGGCGGCGTCGTTCTTTGGCTACCCGCCGCCAGTCGAAGTGCCGCAAGTTGCCGGGACGAAACGAAAAAAGTCAAATCGGGCGACCGTGACCTGGAAGCCACGCGTGCCGTACAACTGGGTGGCGGTGCTGGTGGCCGCCGCGGTCATCGCGCTGTACTGGTCTCGGGCGGATCATATTGTGCTCGGTCTGGTGGCCGGATTTTTCAGCACCATCGGTGCGCTAGGGATCGCGGGCCAGCTGAGTGCGCCCTTCCTGCCAGAGTCTGCAGTGCGTGCACTGACCGGCGGCGGTAGTGGCGGCAGCGACGCCTGGAGTAGCAGCGATTCATCGTGGAGCAGCTCCAGCAGCTCGTCGGGTGGCGATTCCGGCGGCAGCAGCGATTCCGGTGGTGGCGGTGACTCGGGCGGCGGGGGTTCGTCGGAGTAGCTTCAGCCGTCGCAAATCGACAGCAGCCTTACGCCGCAAGCCCCATCCGATCAGGGCTCGACAGCATAAATGGCGGAAGTCGACTTTCAGATAAATGAAGCCGTAAGCCCTACGCCAATGGGCTTTTTCGTAAAAAGCTGCTAGTCGCTATCAGGCCAGCCAGCGCTTGCGGCGGCGGTAGCTTTTGACGTCGCGGAAGCTGGTGCGTTCGCCGGACGAGATGCCGAGGTAGAACTCTTTGACGTCTTCGTTGCTCGCGAGGCTTGCAGCTTCACCGTCCATCACGACGCGACCGCTTTCGAGGATGTAGCCGTAGTCGGCGTATTTCAGCGCGACGTTGGTGTTCTGCTCGGCGAGCAGGAAACTCACGCCTTCCTTGGTGTTGAGGTCTTTCACGATCTCGAAAATCTCGGCGACGATTTGCGGCGCAAGGCCCATCGAAGGCTCATCGAGCAGGATCATCGACGGTTTCGCCATCAGCGCGCGCCCGACCGCGACCATCTGCTGTTCGCCACCAGACGTATAGCCGGCCTGCGATGCGCGGCGCGTCTTCAGGCGCGGGAAGTAGTGATAGACCTTTTCCAGCGCATCCTTGAGTTCGGTGCGTGAAATCTTGCGCGTGTAGGCGCCGGTGAGCAGGTTTTCTTCGACGGTCAGGTGCCCGAAGCAATGGCGACCTTCCATGACCTGGCAAACGCCCATGCGCACGAGGTCATTGGTCGTCAGCTTGTCGGTTCGTTTGCCATCGAATTCAATGGAGCCCTTGGTTACCTCGCCACGTTCGGTGCGCAGCAGGTTGGATACCGCCTTGAGCGTCGTGCTTTTACCTGCACCGTTGGCGCCGAGCAGTGCCACGATCTTGCCCTTCGGTACATCCAGCGAGACCCCTTTGAGCACAAGGATCACGTGGTCATAGATGACTTCGATGTTGTTGATGGAGAGGTAGGCTGACATGGGGTTTCCCGGTTAGCGGGAAGAGGCTGCGCCCGTCATTGACGAACCTCCTCACGCTAACCCTCTCCCGCGAGCGGGAGAGGGCACTGGCTAGTTTCCTAGCTGGCGCAGGCTGCGGTGATCTTCTTCTCAGCCGCGTACTTCGCGGACGATTCAGCGACCATCTTCTGCACCATCGCACGGTCGCCGATGACCCAGTTCGGGGTCACAGCCTTCCATGCCTTGCCGTCCCACACCTGAACCTTGGTGGCGCCCGAGCCCTCGTGGTCCTGGCAGCTCGTCTTGATCGTCGGGAACATGCCGAGCGCGCCGAGTTGCTTCTGGCGGGCTTCGTCAACGTTCAGGTTCTCAAGGCCCCAGCGAATTTGTTCACCGGTCATGACCTTGCCTTTGC
>CAYMSY010000704.1:0-1812 GCA_964393195.1 uncultured Alcaligenaceae bacterium
CGCTGCAATCCAAGTACGCTCCGGCTCAGTGCCGCTGATCGTTCGGATCTGCACTCGGAAAGGGCGCTTCGGCGCCCTTTTCTCTTGGTTCTTGAGCAATTGACGTCGTAAGCTGACCAAATGGGGCTCCCCCGGACGCGTCTGGTCGTACAAGATCCGGGTTGCGCACGCTCGATGCGACTTGTTTCACAGGTTGCTGCCCGTGCGCCGCTGGCATGACCCTCGCAACGAGTGACTCGAGAACATCCACTACAAGCCGGACCAACACCATGGAGAGCCACCGCTTCACCCAGAAGGGCTTTACCCTGATCGAGCTAATGATCGTCGTAGCGATCATTGGAATATTGGCGGCGGTCGCGCTTCCTGCCTATCAGGACTACACGGTCCGCGCCCGCGTGACTGAAGGTTTGTCGTTGGCTGACGACGCCAAGAAGGCCGCGACCATCGGTGTTGCGTCCGCGCCGGACTTGGTCAATACGGCGACGAACTTCAATGATGAGAATGGGGTCGGCATCGGCCGCACCAGCAAGTATGTCGCGAGCGTGCAGATTACCGGCGCAACAGGACTCATTACCGTGACCTACGCACCGGCGGCTGGAGCCGGCGCGGCGCCCACCCTGACGCTCACCCCGTGGATGCGCTCGACGGTTGCAGGTGAACCATTTGCAGCGGCCTTGGCTGCGGGTCGCAGCGGTGCCATCGATTGGGGATGTGCCTCGGCATCCAGCCTTACAGCGACAACCGGCCCAAATCCGATCACTATCCTGGCTCCTGGCACCCTGCAGTCCAAGTACGCGCCGGCGCAGTGCCGCTGAACTTGGACCTCATGCGGCATTGAATCGGGTGGGCCGGTTCGCTGGCGCGCTGTCGGCTAGCGATTTGACTCCCGGTCACACGAGGCCGCCTGCGCTGTCGCGGCCTCTACACTCCGCCTTTATGTTCGAAGGCCTTGACCTCGCACGGCGCGCCCGTGCTGCTGGAATCCACCTACTCATCTCGGGGGCGGTCTCGATGCTCGCCGCCGCATTGGTCTTCGGCTTCTGGTATCCGGGCGCCTATCGTCTGCTCTCCGGCGGCCGCGACCTGTTTCTTCTCGTCATCGCGGTCGACGTTGTGCTGGGTCCCTTGCTGACCTTTGCGGTGTTCAATTTGAACAAGGGCTGGCGGCACCTGCGGCGAGACTTGGCATTCATTGGGCTCATTCAACTTGCGGCGCTGTCCTATGGCTTGCACACGGTCTATGTTGCACGCCCAGTGGCGCTGGTTTTCGAGGTCGATCGATTCCGCGCGGTGACTGCTTCAGACGTGCACAGGGCCGAGTTGCCAATGGCCAGGCCCGAGTACCAGACGCTTCCTTTGACCGGCCCGTGGCAGTTGTCGACGCGGCCACCTGAGCCTGGAGACGAGCGCAATGACGCACTGTTCATGGCCGTGAGCGGGATTGACGTCGGCCAGCGGCCCAAGTTCTGGCGCCCGTACGAGGACGGACGCGCAGACATACTCGCACGATCGCGGCCGTTCGCGGATTTGCTGGATCGATATCCCGATCAGGCAGAACAGTTCAACGGCAGACTGACGGAAGCAGGCCTGCCCGCGTCAGCCGCGCGCTTCCTGCCAGTTGTGGCGCGCGGCGACTGGGTTGCTGTGCTGGATACTCAAGGAAACATCGCAGTCTTTCTGCCGGTTGACGGATTCTTCTGATGGCGTCGATGCACGGCGCGAGGCGCATTGTTAGCGCTGGCTGGCTGATCGCCGCTGCGGCCGCCGTGGTCGCGCCGGCCTTGATCGCCTTCAACGTGCCGCCCTCGGCCA
>CAYMSY010000705.1:0-1499 GCA_964393195.1 uncultured Alcaligenaceae bacterium
ATGAAGTCTGGCGACCCGCTTCCAGTAGATTCCGCGAAACTTGCGGCAAGTATGTTCGTGGGGTGCGTAATCACCGTGCCAGCGATTTCGCCGCTCATCGCAGCTGCGCGAGAGAGGGGTTGCGCCACATCTACAGGCGCCGACATGTTTGGTCGTGTGCGCGATTTGATGGTTGATTTTTTGCTGAGTCACTGACGTGCATGTCCAACTAAACCAAATCGCTGAGAGCGAGTCGTTTGACGTTGTAGTCGTCGGCGCGGGTGGAGCGGGCATGTCGGCCGCGCTGTTCGCGGCCATCGACGGCGCAAAAGTGTTGCTCGTCGAGCGCACGGAGTATTTGGGCGGAACAACCGCGCTTTCGGCCGCGACCAGCTGGGTTCCTCTAACCGAGAAAGGGCTCGCGATTGATGCGAGCGACACCTTAGAAAAGGCGGCGGAGTTTCTCGATCGCGCTGTAGGTGAGCGTGCGCCGCGCGACATGCGCATGGTGTTTCTGCGAAACGGGCATAAGGCTGTCGCGAAGCTCGAAGAAAATTCGCATGTTCAATATCAAGTACGGCCGGTGCATCCCGATTACCTGTCGGAGCTCGAAGGCTCTGTGCGCGGCGGTCGTGCGATTGAACCTAAACCGTTCGACGGACGATTGCTCGGTGGCGACCTAAAACTGGTGCGACCACCGATTCCCGAGTTCACGGTTTTGAACGGCATGATGGTTGATCGTGACGATATCGCGCATTTGTTGGCGCTGACGAAGTCATTCAAGTCATTCAAGTACTCGGTGAAAATTATTCTGCGTCACCTTGCGGATCGTTTGCGGTTTGGACGTGGCACGCGGTTGGTAATGGGCAACGCGTTGATCTCGCGGTTGCTGCTTTCGCTTAAAGACCGCAACGTGCAAATTCTCACGCAAACGACGCTCGAATCGTTGCAACGCGATGAGCAAGGTGTGTGCGGCGTAGTGCTCACGCAAAATGGTGCGCGTCGTACTTTGAAAGTGCTGGGTGGAGTCATTCTTGCGAGCGGCGGCTTTAACCGTCACACGGAGAAGCGCGCGCAAATGTTGCCCGGTGCTAACACGCAGTGGTGTCCTGCTGGGCCTGGACACACGGGTGCCGCGCTGGATCTTGCATTGGCGCTTGGTGCACGCTTTGGCGCGGCCTCATTGGACACACCTGCTGAGCGGGCGACGCAACCGGTGTTGAGTCACGCGTTTTGGGCTCCTGTATCGATTCGCAAACGCGCCGATGGCACAACCGCTGTCTTTCCGCACTTCATCATGGATCGTGGCAAACCGGGCATGATCACGTTGAATCAGCGAGGCGAGCGCTTTCTCAATGAGTCAACGTCGTATCACTTATTCGGGCTTGCGATGCAAGCGGCAAATGCGTCGGAACCGTGCATTCCTGCGTGGCTGGTGTGTGACGCTGCGGCACTTAAGCGTTATGGCCTAGGCATGATCCGCCCCGGAGCCGGTCCCGGAAAATCGCTAGCTCCATTTC
>CAYMSY010000705.1:1509-1812 GCA_964393195.1 uncultured Alcaligenaceae bacterium
GAACTAGCTGGAGAGCTCGACGTTGATCCGCAAGTATTGTCACGCACCATCGCGACGTTTAACGCGAGTGCGGCGCTGGGCGAAGATGCTAAGTTCAACCGCGGTACAACGGCTTACCAACGCAACAACGGCGACGCGACGCAGGGCGGCAAGAACCCGTGTTTGGGTCCACTGGAAGTGGCACCGTTCTTCGCGATTCGTCTTTATCCTGGTGATATCGGTGCGTCAACAGGTCTGCTCACCGACACGAGTGCGCGGGTGCTGGACGAAAGCGACGCACCGATCCCCGGCCTGTACGCGGTC
>CAYMSY010000706.1:0-1807 GCA_964393195.1 uncultured Alcaligenaceae bacterium
ACCTTCGTTTCGCTGATGGGCATCGACGCCGCGACCCACTATGCGCAACGATTGACGGCGGAGGCGATTGCCGCGTTGCCGACGACGATGAACACCCAGCGCCTTGTCGAACTGGCGCGCTCGATGGTGGAAAGAACCGCTTAGATGCCTCTGCTGGAAACCATCAACGAACCCGCACAACTGCGACAGGAGCGGCAATCGGCCCTCAAGGCTGTATGCGAGGAACTGCGCGCATTCGTGCTCGATTCCGTCTCGAAGACCGGCGGCCACCTATCGTCGAATCTCGGGGTCATTGAGCTCACCGTTGCGCTGCATTACTGTTTCGATACGCCGCATGATCGTCTGGTGTGGGACGTCGGCCATCAGTGTTATCCGCACAAAGTCCTGACCGGTCGTCGCGACCGCATGAACACGCTGCGGCAATGGAAAGGGCTCGCCGGATTTCCGAAGCGTGACGAAAGCCCGTACGACACGTTCGGTGTTGCGCATTCGTCGACCAGTATTTCGGCCGCGCTGGGCATGGCGGTCGCCGCCAAGGCCAAAGGCGAGCAGCGCCGCGTGGTCGCCATTATCGGCGACGGTGCGATGAGCGCCGGCATGGCGTTCGAGGCGCTCAACAACGCCGGTGCGATGGATGCCAACGTGCTGGTGATCCTGAACGACAACGAAATGTCGATCAGTGAACCGGTCGGTGCGCTCAACAATTACCTCTCGCGTCTGCTCGCGAGCCGCACCTACGACAAGGTGCGCAGCGTCGGCAAGACCGTGCTGTCGGCGATTCCGCCGGTGTCGCGTTTCGCGCGGCGCTGGGAAGAACATATGAAGGGCATGGTCCTGCCGGGCACCATGTGGGAAGAATTCGGCTTCAACTACATCGGTCCGATTGACGGCCACGACGTGAACCTGCTGGTCGATACGCTCAACAAGATCAAGGACAAGCCGGGGCCGCAGTTCCTGCATGTGCTCACGCGCAAGGGTGCGGGCTACGACAAGGCCGAAGACGATCCAATCCTCTATCACGGCGTGCCGAAGTTTGATCATGTCGCGGGCATTCCGGCCGCGCCCGTCACGGCGCCCAAGAAAACCTACTCCGACATCTTCGGCGACTGGTTGTGCGATGCTGCCGCGGCCGACGAGGCCATTGTTGCCATCACGCCCGCGATGCGCGAAGGCTCGGGCATGGTGCGCTACTCGAAGGAGTTTCCAGCGCGCTATTTCGACGTCGGCATCGCCGAGCAGCACAGCGTGACCTTCGCAGCGGGCCTTGCCTGCGAAGGCATGAAGCCGGTCGTTGCGATTTATTCGACCTTCCTGCAGCGCGCGTATGACCAGCTTGTGCACGACGTTGTGTTGCAGAACCTGCCGGTCGTGTTCGCCATCGATCGCGCGGGGCTCGTAGGCGCCGATGGCCCGACTCATGCGGGTTCATTTGACGTGGCGTTCCTGCGCTGTCTGCCGAACATGACGATCCTGTCGGCGAGCGATGCGGCGGAATGTCGCGCGATGCTTTCGCTCGCCGTTTCGCTCAAGTCGCCGGTGGCCGTGCGTTATCCGCGAGGTGCAGCGCTCGGCGCGCCCGATGCAGCGATTACGCCGCTTGAACTCGGCAAAGGCGAAGTACGACGCGACGGCGGTGGCGTGGCGATGCTGGCCTGGGGTTCGATGTTGCATCCTGCATTGGTCGTCGGTGAAAAACTCAACGCCACGGTGGCCAACATGCGCTTCGTGAAGCCGCTCGACGAGGCGCTGATCCGCGAACTCGCGAACTCACACGACGTGCTGGTGACGGTGGAAGAGGCGAGCGTTC
>CAYMSY010000707.1:0-1803 GCA_964393195.1 uncultured Alcaligenaceae bacterium
GTGGAGATCATCCGCGACCTGCGGCTCGGTGAATTTGATGTGCTTGTAGGCATAAATCTGTTGCGCGAAGGGCTGGACATTCCCGAGGTGTCGCTTGTTGCGATTCTGGATGCCGACAAGGAAGGCTTTTTGCGTGCGGAGCGTTCGCTGATTCAGACGATCGGACGTGCCGCGCGGCACATCAACGGCACGGCGATTTTGTATGCCGACAAGATCACCGACTCGATGAAGAAGGCGATTGACGAAACCGAGCGTCGCCGCAACAAGCAGATCGCCTTCAATCTGGAGCATGGCATCACGCCACTTGGCGTGCAGAAGGCGATCAAGGACATCATCGATGGGGTCTACGATCCTGACGAAGAAAAGCGCGTCGCCCGCGACAGCAAGGCCAAGGCTGAATTCACCGCGATGGACGAAAAATCGCGCGAGAAAACGCTCAAGTCACTGGAGAAAGCGATGCTCGATGCCGCGCGCAATCTGGAGTTCGAAAAAGCTGCGGAACTGCGCGATCAGCTTACCAAGCTCAAAGAGGAAATGTTTGGCGTGGGGCATGCCGGGGCGGGGTGATGATCTCGCTGACGCAGCAACCCCTCCACCCTTCGGGCACCTCCCCTGCGTTGCAGGAGAGGCATTTTCGACCGGTCATTGCGGGTCATCGCTGCGGACGGAAGTCTCCCCTGCGAAGTAGGGGAGATGTCGGCAACGCCGACGGAGGGGTTGCCGACGCGCGCAAAGTGCGTGGTACGGAATAATGCATACATGGAACTCGCCGCCTATCTAAAGTCCTTCCTCGGTCTGCTCGCTATCGTCGATCCGTTCATCGCGGTGCCGATGTTTCTGGCGTTGACGCCTTCCGCGACAGCGCAGGATCGTTTCCGTATCGCGCGGATCGCAGCGATCTCGGTGTTCTGCGTACTGGCCATTGGCCTGCTCGCGGGGGGCCCGGTGCTGGACTTTTTCGGTATTTCGCTGCCAGCCTTTAAGGTCGCCGGTGCTTTGCTGCTGCTGCTTTCTGCGGTCGACAGCTTCAACGCCGCACCGGGCCGCCAGCGGCAGACACCGGAGGAAGAGGTCGAAGCGCGCAGCCGCCATGCGGTCGGCGTGGTACCGATTGCCATTCCGCTGCTTGCCGGGCCGGGGGCGATTTCGATGGTGATCGTGTTCGGACAATCGCATCCGGCCATCAAGCATCTTGGTACGGTGGCGCATCTGGGCATGATGCTCGTGGTCATCCTGATCGTCGCGCTGATCACCTGGCTGACCCTGCGCGCCGCGCAGCGGGTGTCGGTGGTGCTGGGCATCACGGGCATGAACGTCGCGACGCGCGTTGGCGGCCTGATTACGGCCGCACTCGCCATCGAGATTCTGGCCTCGGGTTTGACAGGGCTATTTCCGGGGTTGAAGTCGTAACAGCTTTTTGCTGAAAAGCCCATTCATAAAGGGCAAAAAAGCGAATTAAGCCAAATATCGAGTTTTGGTGATAATCAGCTCTTAGTCCAATGTGGATAAGGGTTTCAGGCAAAAGCTGTTGACAAAAAAACAGTTGCCTGAGACGTTCGCAAGTGCCTCGAAGCCTTCGCGCAACCTCTTGGTCGCGTTGGCAAAGTTGTGGCAGCGGCCGCTCGCCAGGCTCAGGCGAGCGCCCGGTCGTGCGCGAGCAGCGCGCGTGCGGCGGCGCCCACGCGCTCGTGATGCTCCGCGCCAATGTTTGACAGCATGGGCAGCATTGGCCCCATGTCCGCGATGCCGGCGAGCGTCACGGCCTCGTGCAGCGTGCGGATCGGGCTGATGGTGTCGCGGCAG
>CAYMSY010000708.1:0-1802 GCA_964393195.1 uncultured Alcaligenaceae bacterium
GCGCCCGGCTTGCGCGACAGTATCTGCAATGCCTCGGTTGCCGCCCTGGCCGCACGCGCGGGGTTGGATTGATCGACGTTCTCCGCCTCGACGTAGAGCGCTTGCGCCAGTTCCTCGCTGTCGGGTGCTGCCTTGCGCAGGATGGTCTGCGACTGCTCGATCAGGTCAAGACGCTTGCCAAGCTGGCCATAGCCCTCCACCCACGCCAGATCGAGTATCGCCATCGCGTATTGCTTCGATTGCCGCCCGTACAGTTTTTCTGCCGCTGCGACGCTGCGCTCGTGCAGCCGCTTCGATGCTTCGTAGTCGTTCAGGTTTTCATAGAGATTGCCGAACAGACGGTACAAGGTTGCATCGATTTCACTGTCCGCTGCGCCGCCCTCTTCCAGCTTGCGTGCACCGCGATCAAGCAGCTGCTTGGCATTGAGATTGCGTATTTCGACGGCGTTCTTCTGATCGTTGCTGTTGGCGTTGAACAAATCCACCAGATAGCCCTGCACGGCATTGCCGCGCGTCGTCTCGCGACGGGCCACTTTCGCCTCTTCGTCGGCGCGCGCAGCTTCCCGTTTCGCAGCCAGTGATTCGCGGTCAGCGCGGCTGGCTTCACGACGCGCAAGCTCGGCCTCCTGGTCAGCACGGGTAGCAGCCGCCAATGCCATTTGCGCCTGGGCATCGGCACGTTCGCTCTCGCGCCGCGCGGCCAGGGCTTCGGCATCAGCGCGTGCTTTCTCCGCACGCGCCGCCTGCGCTTCGGTGTCGGCACGTTGCGCATTCCGCGTCGCCACGCCCGCCTGCCAGAGCGCCGTGCCGAACCCGGCCGCGAGCGCAACAACAACGGCCGCTGACGTGGCCACGCCCAGCCGGTTGCGCGCCACGAATTTTCCGGCACGATAGCGCCACGAGTCCGGTTGCGCCTCTACCGGCAAGCCATCAAGATGACGCTGGATGTCCTCGGCAAACGCGGCGACCGTCGCGTAGCGCTGTTGCGGGTCCTTTTTCATCGCCTTGGCGACGATGGTGTCAAGGTCGCCGGTGAGCGCACGTGCGAGCCGATCACGGCTGAGTCCGCGTTGCGCGGCAATGGCTTCGTCACCGCGCCGCGCCGCGTCGCTCATCGGCAGCGCATCGCCCGTGAGGATCGCCTCTTCCAGTTCGGCACGGCTGCCTCGCTTGAGCAGATAAGGCTTCTGTCCGGTCAGCAACTGATAGAGCACGACGCCCAGCGAATAGACATCGCTGGCCGTGCTGATTGCCTGTCCGCTCACCTGCTCCGGGCTTGCGTAATCGAGCGTCAGCGCACGCCCGGCGAGCATGGTCAGCTCGCTCTCGGCGGCCTGCGCCTTTGGGTCATCGAGCAGCTTGGCAATGCCGAAATCGAGCAGATGCACCTGACCGTCTCCGGACACCAGAATATTGCCCGGCTTGAGGTCACGGTGAATCACCAGATTGGCATGCGCATATTGCACGGCCGCAGCGACTTGCAGGAAACGTTCCAGACGTTCTGTCACGGGCAGATTGATGCCGTCGCAGTGCTCAGTGATGGGCTTGCCTTCGATGTACTCAATCGTTAAATACGGCTGGCCATCATCGGTCACACCGGCGTCGTAAAGCCGCGCGATGTTCGGATGCGTCAGTTGCGCGAGGATGTCGCGCTCGCGGGCGAAGCGCTCCGCGAGTGATCGCGCCTGATGCAGCATCGGCAGCTTGAGCGCGACACGGCGCGTGAGCGTGCCATCGTCACGTACCGCGAGCCAGACAGAGCCCATGCCGCCCTGCCCGATTTCGCGCTCCAGCACGTAAGG
>CAYMSY010000709.1:0-775 GCA_964393195.1 uncultured Alcaligenaceae bacterium
CGCTGCTCTTCCCCTCGGTCATCCTGCTCTCCGCCGGTGCATCGCTGATCGGCGGCAATGCTCGCATCGCCATTCGCGTCACGAAGTACCGCGACCGAGACCGACAACTGCGCGAAGGTCGTCGGTCCTACCTGGTCACGGTCACCATGCCGCCGGACGACCGCAACACCTATCCGCCCCGAAAAATGAAATACACCGCGCCGAGCAGGCACAGCCCGGCCCACAGAAAATCCAGCTTCATCGGCTGGTTCATATAGACCACCGCGAACGGCACAAACACCGCGAGCGTAATGACCTCCTGCATGATCTTCAACTGCGCGAGCGAAAATTGTCCAGCGCCGATGCGGTTGGCCGGCACCTGCAGCAGATATTCAAACAACGCGATGCCCCAGGACACGAGGGCCGCGATCCACCACGGCTTGCTCGAGAGATTTTTCAGATGCCCATACCAGGCGAAGGTCATGAACACGTTGGATAGCGCGAGCAGTCCCGCCGTTTGCAACCAGATGGGCACGCTTGACATGGTTTTTGATGCTCCGGACAGACTAGGGGTTTCTACCGCAGCAAGTTTAGTCGGCGGCGCAAATACTTATGCGTTAAGCTTTTGCCATTCCACAAGGAGGATTTATGAAAATGAAGTTTGTCGCCTCGGCCATTGCGGTCGGCGCTCTGGTTGCGTTGTCGTCGTCAGCGTTCGCGCAACAGTCGATGAAGATCAGTATCTCCATCGCGCAGAACTCGCTGGAGATCCGTCGTCGGCACGCGATGAACCGAA
>CAYMSY010000709.1:785-1797 GCA_964393195.1 uncultured Alcaligenaceae bacterium
CGTTCGCCAAGGAAGGCGAGAAGCGCACCAATGGTCGCATCAAGATTCAGCCGTTCTATTCCGGTTCGCTCGGCGGCGAACGTGAATCGATCGAAGCGGTACAGCTCGGCACGCAAGAGCTGACCTTCACCTCGACCGGACCGGTGCCGAACTTCGTGCCGGAAACACGCATTCTCGACATCCCATTTCTGTTCCGCGACAAGGCGCATGCTCACGCGGTGCTTGACGGCCCGATTGGTCAGGAGCTGCTCTCGAAGTTTGACTCCAAAGGCATGAAGGCGCTGGCCTGGGGCGAGAACGGCGTTCGCCACATGACCAACAACAAGCGTGCAGTGAACGCGCCGGAGGACCTCAAGGGTCTAAAAATGCGTACGATGGAAAACCCCGTGCATATCGCGGCGTACAAAGGCTTCGGCATCATCACCACGCCGATGGCGTTCCCGGAGGTGTTCACTGCGCTGCAGCAGGGCACCGTTGACGGACAGGAAAATCCGCTGTCGGTCATCATGGCTGCAAAGTTTGAGCAGGTGCAGAAGCATCTGTCGCTGACCGGTCATGTCTACTCGCCAGCGGTTCTCCTGATGAACAAGGCGGCGTTTGAAAAGCTGTCGGCCGCTGACAAGCAGATTTTCCTCGACTCCGCGAAGGAAGCCGTCAAGGCCAATCGCGCACGGGTGGCAGAAGACGACGCAAAAGGCGTGTCGGAGCTGCGCTCCAAGGGCATGCAGGTCATTGAAGTGGACAAGGCAAAGTTTGTTGCTGCACTTGGCCCGGTGAACGCGGATTTTGAAAAGCAGTTTGGCAAAGCCAACATTGACAAGATTCGCGCGGTGAAATAACGCTGCTGCGTTTCCATTCCGAGAAGAGCCCGCGACCAGCGGGCTTTTTTCTGCCTAGAATGGGGCAGATAAGGGGAGCCCATGAAAGAGACATTTCTGCGCATTGAGCGCGTGACGACCGGCGCGTCCATGTATTTCGCGTGCGCGATGATGGCGCTTGCAGCGGGGCTCGG
>CAYMSY010000710.1:0-318 GCA_964393195.1 uncultured Alcaligenaceae bacterium
GTGGTATCTGGCATGTGTAGATCTCGGTGGTGGCCGCATCGTCAAAATCGCTCGCCTTGGCCATCAGAGCGTCAACTTGCTGTTGCAGGCCAGCCCGTTGGTCATCGGCCGCCTTCTTGAGCTGACCTTGTAGGGGACCGATCTGTTTGCCAAGTCCCTTTTGCTCCGATCGAAGGGCATCGAATGCCGCAACCGCCGCCCGCCGCTGCGAGTCTGCGGTCAGGGCCGCATCCACCAGCGCCGGATCTTCACCGCGCGCAGCCTGGGAAGAGCGAATTCGGTCGGGGTCATCGCGCAGGAGCTTCAGGTCGATCACGT
>CAYMSY010000710.1:328-1788 GCA_964393195.1 uncultured Alcaligenaceae bacterium
TCGCAAGGTTACTGAGGAATCCAGGTCGAGCGCAGGTGGGTGCTTACAGGTATGGCCCGGAAGGCCCGCCCGGACCCTGTCCCTCGACGTGATCGGCTGGCTCGCCGGCGCCCAAGGCTGCGCGTCGGCGCATCTCTTCGAATTGGGCGCGAGCCGTCATCTGCTGGGCGAAGAGTGCCGTCTGGATTCCGTGGAAGAGGCCTTCGAGCCAGCCGACCAGTTGCGCTTGAGCGATGCGTAGTTCGGCATCACTCGGGACCGAATCGTCGGTGAACGGCAGGCTGAGTCGGCTCAACTCGTCGACGAGCTCCGGTGCCAGACCGTCCTCAAGTTCGGCGATGGATCGCGAATGGATCTCCTTCAACCTTGCGCGGCTCGCGTCGTCGAGCGGCGCATTGCGCACCTCTTCAAGCAGCTGTTTGATCATGCTCCCGATGCGCATCACCTTCGCGGGTTGTTCCACAAGCTCGGTGATTGGGCGGTCGCTGGTGCCTTCAGTCATGGGCTCAAGTTCGGTACTCGACCCATCCTCATTGACGATGACGACGCGCTGTTCACCGTCTTCGGGTGGAAGTTCATTGAAGGATTCCGGGCCGGATGCAGTGGGGAACATGCGCCCATTGTTGCCGACCGGAAATCGGCTTGATCTCCGGTTCCAGGAATTGTGGAATCTGCTAGGAAACCGCCAGGACGATCTTGCCGACGTGGCCGCTCGATTCCATCCGTTCGTGGGCCTGTGCAGCCTCGGCGATGGGTACAACCGAATCGATGATCGGCCGCACTTTGCCGTCGGAGAACATCGGCCAGACGTGGGCTACGACGTCGGCGCAGATCGCTTCCTTCTGTAGCGCCGGGCGCCCCCGCAGCGATGTGGCGTGTACGGATCCGCGTTTGGTCAGCAATTTGCTGAGATTGAGTTCGGCTTTGATACCGCCTTGTAATCCGATGACGACAATTCGGCCATCGGCGGCGAGCGCATTGACATTGCGTTCAAGGTACTTCGCGCCCATGTTGTCGAGTACGACGTCGGCGCCGCCCGCGTCGCGTTTGATGACGTCGACGAAGTCCTGGTCGTGATAGTTGATGCAGATGTCCGCTCCGAGTTCGGTGCACTGTTCCAGTTTGGCTGCGGTGCCCGCGGTCACGGCAACTCTGGCGCCGAGGGCTTTGCACACTTGAATCGCGTGCGTGCCGATTCCGCCAGCGCCGCCGTGAATCAATACAACGTCGCCAGGTTGTACTCGAGCAACGTGAACCAGATTCGACCAAACCGTGCAGGCGACTTCGGGGATACTCGCTGCCGTCAGCACGTCGACTCCCGGCGGGAGCGGCATCACTTGACCCGCAGGGACTGCGACTTGCTGCGCATAGCCACCGCCGGTGAGCAAAGCGCACACCTGGTCACCGACGCCGAAGTTGCTGCCATCGGTCACCGCCGCCACTGTTCCGGAGCACTCCAA
>CAYMSY010000711.1:0-1786 GCA_964393195.1 uncultured Alcaligenaceae bacterium
ACGATCTGCGCGCGCAGTTGCTGCAGGCGCAGGCCGCGCTGGCGACTGCCGAAGCGCGGCTGAAGTCGCAATTCGACCTCGCCGGGCCAGTTGCGACACAGGGCCTCGTGCAAAGCCGCGCGAACATGGAATTTGCCGTGAGCGAACTCGAACGATCGCGCAGCCTGCATGCAAAGGGGTTTATCGGCGATGCGAAACTGCAGGACGCAGAACGCACTGCCGCAAGCGCCCGCGCCGCATACCAGCAGGCGGCAGCACAGGCCACCGCCAACACCAGCGGCGGCGCCGAGGCACAGGCGGCGCAGGCGCGGCTGCGCGAGGCACAGGGCGCCGTACAGGTGGTGAAGGCGAAGCTTGAGCAGACCCGCATCGTCGCGCCGGCAGACGGTCGCATCATCGCGCGCACGGTCGAAGTCGGCGATGTAGCCCAGCCCGGCAAAAAACTGCTGACGCTCGCAACGTCCGGCGAAACGCGCCTGATCGCACAAATTGACGAGAAGAACCTGGGCCTGTTGCGCGAAGGCATGCGTGCCGTGGCATCGGCCGATGCGTTTCCCGACACCAAATTCGACGCTGAACTGATCTATCTCGCACCCTCCGTGGACGTCACGCGCGGCACCGTCGAGGCACGACTGCGGGTCGGCAAGCCACCGGCGATCCTGCGTGACGACATGACCGTTTCCGTGGAGGTGGTTGTTGCACAAAAGCAGAAAGCGTTGACCATCCCGGCGAACGCGCTGCGCGAGGCGGGCGAGCGCAAGTACGTCCTCGCCGTGCGCGCGGGAGCAGCGCAGGAGCAGGACGTGAAAATTGGTGTGCATTCGCTGCAACGCGTGGAGATCCTCTCGGGCCTTGCCGCCGGAGATGAGGTTGTTATCGACGATCGCATTCGTGCCGGTCAGCGTGTGCGGACCATCGCCGCAACCGCGTTGCAGCGACCGAAAAACGTCGACCTGCCGATGCCCACGCAATAGCGATACGGCGATGATGCGACGATGAGGTTCGAACTGCAAATCGCGCTGCGCTTCCTGCGCGAGGGACGTGCACAATCGGTACTGATCGTCGGTGGCGTGATGGTCGGCGTTGCGGTGGTCGTCTTCATTTCCGCGCTGGTTACCGGACTTCAGTCAAACACCATCCGGCGCACGCTAGGCGCTCAGGCGCACATCGTTGCCAAACCCATTGAGCCGGTCGCACGGCCACAACTAAACACGGGTGATGCGGGCGTTGCCGTCATGCAAACCGCACCACGAAAGATCCGCTCCATCGACAACTGGCAGCAGGTCATGACCGCTTACGAGGCCGTACCGGGTGTCGTTGCCGTATCGCCGATGGCCTCGGGCGCCGCGATTGCCATTCGGGGCGAAGGTCGCAACGCAGTGACCGTGTTCGGCATTGACCTGCCGCGCTACGACCGCATCGTCGAGCTTCGCGACAAGCTGGCCGCCGGCAATTTGCGTCTGGAGCCGGGTGACGTGCTGGTCGGGGTCGAACTTGCGCGCGACCTGGGCGCTAGTGTGGGTGATCGCATCACCATTTCCGACGGCACTGGCGCAAGCAGCGGCGAACGCTTTCAGATCGCCGGCACCATCGATCCGGGCAACCGCGATCTGAGTCGGCGCGCCGTATATCTGCCGCTGCACGTGGCGCAAAATTTTCTCGGCTTGCCGGGCGGCGTCACTTCGATTGATCTGCGCGTGCAGGATGTGTTTGGCGCAGAAAAGGTGGCGACGCGTGTCGCGCGGGTCACGCCATTGACAGTAGAAAGCTGGATGGTCACCAACAG
>CAYMSY010000712.1:0-1785 GCA_964393195.1 uncultured Alcaligenaceae bacterium
CCGGAGTTTTCCGGACGTTCAGGGTCCGAGCGTCGGCGATGTCCTGGGCGATTCTTTGGGTGATTTCCGGCGAGACCATATCGGCTTTTAATTTTTCAAGATCCAGGCCCAGCCCGTCGAGATGTCTCCACACGAGATCGATCTGAGCTTCATGGTGCGGCGCCCACGCGGTCTGTGTGACGAGCAAGGCTTCCAGTGTCTGCCAGAACTTGCCTTGCTTGCGTGCCGCTTCCAGTACAGCAACAACGTTGTCCGATCCCTTGTGAAAGGGCGCATAGCGCACAACCAGGCGAATTTGGTCGGGCTTGGCCGCCAGGATTTCCTTCACCAGCGGATAAAAGTCCCTGCATGTCTCGCAAGCCGGATCGAGAAATTCGACGATAACCACCGGCGCGTCGATCTTGCCGAACGTCGGCGCGTGCATCCTGATGAGCGCGGCGCGATTTTCCTCCGGCACCTGCGCCACCGAGTTTTCCTTTTGTGCGTTGTGTAGCAACGTGCCGACCACAAACGCGAGCAACAAGGCGGCGACGGAAATGATGAGCAGCGTGATATGTTTCATTTGACACCCCGGCGATACGCGATCAACAGCAGCGCAACAATCGTTGAGAAAGCGATGACCGACAGCAACGGAATGGTCACGAATCCCCACCACTCGATCGCCTTATCGGTGCAAGGCACACCTTGCGTGCAGGGCGTGAGACTCTGCGGGACAATCCCGACCAACAGGAGTTGGTGGTAGCCGGCAACGAGTCCGCCGGGCACGGCCATAGGCAGCGCATAGCGAATCACGTTCCGGTCGAAGGGGACCAACCCCACCGGCAGCAACAGAGCAAGCGGAAACATGAAGATGCGCTGGTACCAGCATAGAACGCAGGTCGGCAGATTCATTACCTCGCCGAGAAACAAGGCACCGGTTGTCGATATGGCCGCGACCAACCACGCAACGAAAACCAGCATCCAAACCGTCGTATCGGCAGGTGGCGGCTGGAACTCCTCGATCGTGTTCATTTCTGCGGACCTCATTGGCGTCGTCACGTCAGTGACCGTGACCCGCGTGAGACGGGTCGCTTTCTGGTCCATGCGCCGCTACCTGGAAGGTGTGCGCGCCATCGGCCTGCTCGCAGGGAGTCCGCTCAAGCTGCACCGTCGTATGCGACACATCGAAGCTCTCTGCCAACATCTTGCGAATCATCACCAGCAAATCGAACACCTGTCCGTCGGGCACATCCGTGACCACATGGACGGTCAGGCTGAGTTTGTTGCTGGTGATGGCCCAGACGTGCAAATCGTGAACGCTGGCCACCCCGGGTACCGCTCGCAGCGCCGCGTCGATTTCCAGCATGCCCACACCTTCCGGCACCCCTTCCAAGAGGATGTTGAGACTCACGCGCAAGAGCTGCCAGGTGCGCGGCACAACCCATAGCCCGATCGCCACGGCAACGGCCGAATCAACCCATGCCCAGCCGGTCATCTTGATGATGATGGCGCCGACGATCACCCCGCCTGAGCCCAGCATGTCGCTCCACACTTCAAGATACGCGCCCTTGATATTGAGGCTTTGATTCTTGCCTGCCGATAGCAGCCGCATGCTGACTAAGTTGACGACGAGACCCAGGCTTGCCACGATCAGCATGGCGGTGGACTCAATGGTGGGCGGATTGCTGAATCGTTGATACGCTTCGAACACGATGTAGAGCGCCACGGCGAACAGCAGGATGGCGTTGAAGGCCGCGGCCAGAATCTCGAAGCGGTAGTAGCCAAATGTCCGCTTCTTATCTGAAG
>CAYMSY010000713.1:0-1782 GCA_964393195.1 uncultured Alcaligenaceae bacterium
GTCAGCGTACGCTCCAGTATTCCCGGTGGCAGCTACACTTCTCTCTCTGGCACCTCCATGGCCGGACCACATGTGGCCGGTGCCGCCGCGCTTCTGATGTCGGCCTATCCGGCCCTCATCGGTAAGCCTGATTTGCTGCAAACACGGCTGGAGCGTTCGGCCGTGCCACGCACCGCTGCCGTCAATTGCGGTGGAACCGGCACGGCGGCCCCCAACAATGAATACGGCTGGGGCCGCCTTGACGTCAAGGCCGCATACGACGCGCCGTTCGCAAAACTGGATGTTGACAACAACGGCGTTTCCGAACCGTCGAAGGACGGCGTACTCATCATGCGCTATCTGCTGGGGATTCGCGGCAGCGCGCTAACAAGCGGCGCCATTGGTGTCGGAGCAAGACGAACGCTCGCAACTGACATCGAGACCTACCTCGGCACGCTGCTGCAATAGTCGGACGCAGGTCGCGCTAAGGGACGGGATGTCACCAGTCCCGACTGAGCAATCCGAAAAGATTGATGTCCTGAAGCTCACCGTCTGCTAGCCAGCGTTCGCGCAACAAGCCTTCGCGCACGAAGCCGAGGCGTTCTGCCAAGCGATTCGATGCTTCGTTTCGTGCATCGATTGTGGCCTCTATGCGACGCAGTCCCAGACCGCCCGACTCGCGGCCGGCGAATGCAAAATCAAGAAAAGCAGTCGCCGCTTCCGTGGCAAAACCGCGCCCGGTATACACCCGTCCCAGCAGATAACCCAATTCGGCGAGACCACTCGCCCGCTCAAAGTTGAACAGCATCAAGGTGCCAATGACCGCCTCAGGCTGGGCATCCGCCGCCCGCCTGACGACCACGCATTGCACAGCACTCTGTTTCTCGCGTCGCTCAAGCACGCGCGCAAACCACGGGTCGGCGTCAGCGCGTGTGGCCCAGCGTACGTGCGGGATGTAGCGTGTGACCACCGGGTCCGAGTGGTGCACGAAAAGCGCGTCCAGATCGTGCGCTTCGATCGGCCGGATCGTCAGGCGCTGCGTTTCCAGCGGTGCGGGCAAGAGACAGCTCATGACCAGGCTATCGCGGCATCAGCGCGCCGCAATTCCAGCATTGTTCAAAGCCGCCCTCGACGAGTTCGCCACAAGCGCAGCCCCAGCGTCGCTGCGGAATGTTCTGCATTGCATGCAACAGTTCCCGCGCGCGGTCGTGTTGCGCCGGCTCGGTAATCCATATTTCCGGCAGGCATTGATCCGGCGGCAAATCGCCAGCGCCGCCGGTCAAAAATGTCCTCTGGAGGCTGGTTCCAATACCCTCGCGCTCGAGCGCATCGGCCCAAAGCGTGGCGATCGCGAGGTTCGGTGCTTGAGTCAGGCGTTGCATGCGCGTGGAGCATATCAAGCACCATGCTTCCTCGCCTCGGCACTTCGAGCACGATGCCATGCGCACCGTGGCGCATCGCCTGACATTTGACGATGGCATAAAGCCAACCGCGTCGAAGGTATCGCACATAAGGATTATTCTGATGAGACCAACAAATGTCACGCCGCGTTGCGACTTTGTGACCGCGTCAACGACAATAGGCAACAAAGACGAAGAACCCGTCATGACAATTGCATGACGCTATCCGGTCGCACCAAAGTCGTTCGAGGGTACGTGAGGAAATCTGGTTGAGTAGTGACATCAAGCTGCTGGGCTATGTAGCCGCTGCGCTGTTCTTTTTCATGGCCATGATGTTGTTGCTGACGCTGCGTCAGGCCGGTCGTGTGCGCGGCGCGCGACAGTGGCTCTGGAGCACGCTGAT
>CAYMSY010000714.1:0-1780 GCA_964393195.1 uncultured Alcaligenaceae bacterium
GCGAGTTGCGTGGCGACTTGTTCTGTGTGGTTGTCGTAGATGTGGCAATCGCCGCCGGTCCAGATGAAGTCGCCGACGTCGAGGTCGCATTGCTGCGCGAGCATGTGGGTGAGCAGCGCGTAGCTCGCGATGTTGAACGGCACACCGAGGAAGAGGTCAGCGCTGCGCTGGTAGAGCTGGCAGGACAGGCGCGGCTTCGGCAATGTGTCGGCCAGACCTTCTTCCTTCGCGCGTACGCGGTCGCGCGCGGACACGGGATCGGCGACGTAGAACTGGAAGAACGCATGGCAGGGCATCAGTGCCATCTTCGACAGTTCGCTAACGTTCCAGGCGCTGACGATGATGCGGCGTGAATCGGGATTGTTTTTCAATTGTTTGACGACTTCCGCGATCTGGTCGATGTGGCCGCCGTCGGGCGTGGGCCAGCTTCGCCATTGCACGCCGTACACCGGCCCGAGATCGCCGTCGGGTTTTGCCCATTCGTCCCAGATGGTGACACCGCGCTCCTGCAGCCATTTGGCGTTGCTGTCGCCGCGCAGGAACCAGAGCAATTCGTAGGCGATGGCCTTCCAGAACACCTTCTTCGTAGTGATCAGCGGAAAACCGCGCTGGAGGTCAAAGCGCAACTGCGCGCCAAAGGTGGACAGCGTGCCGGTGCCGGTACGGTCGCCCTTGACGGCGCCTTGCGAGCGCGTGAGCTTCAGCAGATCAAGGTAGGGTTGCTCAAGGGCGGGCAGCGTGCCGGTGGTCGTGCCGGGCGAGGAGGCGAGGGCGGAATGCATGCGTCGAGTTTAGCGATTTGGCAGTCTGTACTGCAGGCAGCATGACCAATGCTTCAGCCAACAATTGCACATCAGCTTTTAATAGGAATCGCCATTTAATAGGGCATACAGGTTAAAAAGCATTAAAGTCGACTATAAGCATTTTAAGGCTATAAGCCGCAATAGAACGTCACTTCATGAAAAAGTTGAAAGACACAACAGCCGCCAACTCAGCCTGAAACAAGACCGTAGCGTGCCGTTTTCAGGTCAGTCCGATCGCCACAATTTCCTGGAAATCGTGCATCTCGTTGAGCTGTGCGTACCAGCGGTCGACGTTGGCCATCGGCACGCGCAGGTGCTCGAGCCCCACGCGCTCCAGCGGCAGCTCGAACCAGGTGTAGGCAAGGATCGCCAGCGGAATGTCGCCGACCGTGAAGTCATCGCCCGCGAGCCATTTCGTCTTGCCGAGCTGGCGGTCGGCGATCTTCCAGTTCTGCGCCACCTTTGGCAGGTTGGTCGAGATCATTTTCAGGTCCCATTCCTCCTGCGGCGAGCGAATCAGCTGCATGAACGCAGGCCCCAGCGGCGGCCCAAGTGTTGTGCACTGCCAGTCCATCCAGCGGTCCGCCGAGGCCCGTGTTTGCAGGTCGATGGGCCAGAACGGCGCTTTCGGATGTTTGGCGCACAGATAGCGCAGGATGGCGTTCGACTCCCACAGGATGAAGCCGTCATCGTCGATCACCGGGATCATGCCGTTCGGATTTTTCTCGCGGAACTCGTCGGTCGTGGTGATGCCGAAATGCAGCCCGGCGTCGACGCGCTCGTACGGCACCCCGAGCACCGCGCAGGTCCACATGACCTTTTTGACGTTGGATGAGTTCTTGCGACCCCAGAGTTTCAGCATGACAGACTTTCCGAGCGAAGGTCGAACCGGCGGGCGTACGCCGCGAGCGCGACAATCGGGTTAAATGTGCAGCAATCGTAAACCGAATACCGCCATGAATCGCCTGTTTGTTCTG
>CAYMSY010000715.1:0-1761 GCA_964393195.1 uncultured Alcaligenaceae bacterium
GCGTACATGATGAAGAATGCGCCAGTCAGCGCCACCGGAATCGTGATCAGCGGAATGATCGTAGCGCGCAGGCTGCGCAGGAAGAAGAAGATCACCAGCGCGACCAGAACAACGGCCTCGCCGATGGTCGAGAACACGGCCTTGATCGATTGCGCAATAAACACCGAACTGTCGTAATTGAGTTCGATCTTCATGCCCGGTGGCAGCGATTCCTGGATGCGCGGAATCTCGGCGATGGCCGCCTTGGAAAGCTCCAGCGGGTTGCCGGTGGATTGCCGGATGATGCCGAAGCCGACGGCGGTCTTGCCCATGAAGCGCTGAAAACCGCGCTCTTCGGCGGCAGCGACTTCGACCTTGGCAACGTCGCGAATGCGGATTGGATAACCGCTGGACTGTGCGATCACGATGGCGCCGAACTCTTCGGGCGATTGCAAATCAGTCTGGGCGAGCACGTTGAATTCGCGCAGGCGGCTCTCAATGCGGCCAGCCGGGATTTCCACGTTCTGTGCGCGCAGCGCATTTTCGACGTCGGCCACGGTCAGGCGATAAGCCGCGAGCTTGGCGGGTTCCACAAAGATGCGCATTGACGTCTTGCGTTCGCCGAAGATGCGCAGGTCCGCCGCGCCCGGAAGCACCAGCAGACGCGGCTTGATGAGGCGATTGACGGCGTCCGACAGTTGCAGCGAATTGTGTGTTTCCGAGGTCAGCGCGAACCACATGACCGGGAAGGAGTCGGCCTCGACCTTGGCGATCACCGGTTCATCCGCCGACTCCGGCAGCCGGGCGCGCACGCGGGCGACCTTGTCGCGAACTTCGGCGGCGCCGACGTCCGGGTCCTTGGTGATCTTGAAGGTGACCGTGATGTCACTGCGCTCCGAGCGCGAGTTCGACGTGATGAGGCTCACGCCTTCAATGCCGGACAGCGAATCTTCGAGCGTCTTGGTGATCTGCGACTCGATGACTTCGGGCGAGGCGCCCTTGTAGCCGGTGCTGACGCTGACGATGGGCTCGTCAATCTTCGGGTATTCGCGCACCGACAGTCGCTGGTAGCCGATCAGGCCGAGCAGCACGACGACGAGGGAGAGCACGGTGGCGAGCACCGGGCGCTTGATGCAGAGATCGAAGAAATTCATGGGTTCGTCTCCAATGCCAAATCTGTGCTGACACGTGGCGAGGATACGCACTATCAGCTTTTTACTGAAATGCCCATTCAATATGGGCTACAGCCGTTAAATCACTAAAAATCGACTTTAGGTCGAATATTCACTTGAGCCCTTCTTGAATGGGCATCTTGCGAAAAAGTTGTCAGCTCTTTTTCTCGATCGACGGTGCCGGCGCCTTGCCTTCTGCGGCGACGGCGGGTTTCGCGGGGACCTGGGCTGCAGCGTCAGCACCGGCACCCACAGCCCCCAGAACTTTACCCACGGCATCGGCGCCTTTCGCACCAGCGTCCGCACTCTTCGCACCAGCGTCCGCACTCTTCGCCGCGCCGCCAGCAGCGCCGCCCGAACCGCCACCACCAGCCGGACGCACGGCCGCGCCGTCGCGCAACCGCTGCCAGCCGGCAACCACGATGGTGTCGTTGCCGCCAACGCCTTCAATGATCTCGACCTTGCCGTCGCGACGCTGGCCCACTTCGACTTTGGTGCGCATGGCGCGACCGTCGACGACCTTGTACATGACCTGTTCTTCGCCCTGCATCGCCACCGACTGCTCCGGCACTACCACCGTTTCACCGGTGTCGGACAGCGTCAGCCGCAC
>CAYMSY010000716.1:0-1756 GCA_964393195.1 uncultured Alcaligenaceae bacterium
GGCGAGCGTCACGGCCTCGTGCAGCGTGCGGATCGGGCTGATGGTGTCGCGGCAGGCTTCCATCTCCATGTAGGCTTCGCGAATGTCCGCAGCTTCGTCGTACTGACCGGCCTTGATCAGTTTCAGTATCTTCATCGAACCGCGCGGTGCGATGCAGACGGAGCCCGACGTGAAGCCCTGCAACCCGAAATCACGCAGATGAATGATGGCTGGCGTTTCGCCGATGCCGCTCAAAATCATCTTCGGATCAACGCACTGCGTCAGCTCGCTCAAGTACGGGTCGTCCGACGGATCGCGGCGTACCGTTCCATACTTCACGGCACTGACAACGCCATCAGCCACCAGTTTGGCAACGGTCTGCGGTTTCAGATAGCCGTCTGACTTGATGTAGACAATCAGCGGCTTTTTGTAGAAATTCGCGAGCCGCAGGATGCCGGTTGCGAGCCCGTCGTCGGTCGATGGAAACTGCAAAGGCAGCACCATTGCCGTCGGAAACGCACGGCTCCGCAACAAATCAATCTGGTCAATCGCCTTGCCGAAATCGGGACCGATGGACGGAATCACCCAGCTGTCTTCACCGGCCAGGTTCTCGAGCATTTCGAGAACCTTGTGATAGTCACGCACTCCGATGTTGTAGAAGTTGGCGTTGCCGCCGTACATCAGTGTGCGCACACCGCCCGCCTCGAGATGACGGATCAACGCCTTGTTGGCCGCGACGTTTAGCGACAGGTCTGCGTTACGCGCCAAGGGCGGCACCGCGAGCACCGAACTGGCGAGATCGTCTGGCGTGACAGGCGTTGTCTTCATGCGCGATGCCTATTTCGAAAGCAACAATTCCGGCAGCCACAACGAAAGCGCAGGGACATAAGTCACCAGCGCGAGCACCAGCAGCAAGGCTCCGAAGAATGGCATGAGCGCTTTGACCAGTTGTTCAATCGTCACCTTGCCCACGGCGCTGCCTACGAACAACAAACCACCCACGGGCGGCGTCAGCAGACCGATCGACAGGTTGACCATCATGATCATGCCGAAGTGCACCGGATCAACGCCGATCGACTTTACGACCGGCAGCAGGATGGGCGTCAGGATCAGGATCAGCGGCGCCATGTCCATCATGGTCCCGAGGATCAGCATCATCACGTTCATGCACAACAGCAGCACGTACTTATCGTTCGAGAACGTCGCAAACATCGTGGTGATCTGCTGCGGAATCTGCATCAACGTCATGATGTAGCCAAACGCTGCAGCGAAACCGATCAGGATCATCACGATGGTGACTGTCTTTACGGTACGGTGCACGAGCTTTGGCAGGTCGCGCCACTTGTAGTCGCGGTAGATGAACATCGTGACAAAGAACGCCCACAACACTGCGATGGCGGCCGATTCCGTGGCCGTAAACACGCCCGAGAGAATGCCACCCAGGATGATGACCATCGTCATCAGGCCCCACAACGCCTCGACGCACATCTTGACCGCCTGGCGGAAAGGGATGACTTCACCCTTTGGGAAGTTGCGTTTCTTTGCGGTGTACAGGCAGAGCACGATAAGCGTGAGGCCAAGCAGTAAGCCGGGCAATACGCCGGCTATGAAGAGGGCCGAGATCGAAACCGATCCCCCGGCGGCCAGCGAGTAGATCACTGCATTGTGGCTTGGCGGAATCAGGATTGCCTGCACAGAACCACTGACCGTAACTGCCGTGGAGAAATCGCGCGGGGAGCCTTTTTTCTCCATCGCGGGAATCAGCACGGAACCGATG
>CAYMSY010000717.1:0-1755 GCA_964393195.1 uncultured Alcaligenaceae bacterium
CCATCTTCACGCGGGTGCCGACGTTGGCCTCGGTACCGGGCAGGATGTCAAATTCTGCGGCGAGGCTCGATGGATTCTTTTCAACCAGAATCGAGATCGATTGCGTGTTGGCAATTTTGCTGGCGACTGCGATCGGCACGACGGCGCCGTTTTCCGCGATGTCCGGCGCGGTGATGACGATATCCGCTGATTTTTCGGCGCCGCTACCGCCCATGGCCTTGACGACGTCGTTCAGGTTTTTGGCGTCGAACGCTGCCTTGTTCCAGTCGGCAAATGCGCTGACGGGCAGGATGCCGGCGCTGATCGCTGCCGCGATGACGGCGAGCGAGCCGCCGGATTTGAGCGCGACACGACGCCCGCGATTGATTGTTTTCACTATGAAAGCCTCCGATAACGTGTGAATGATGACATTTTAGGATTTGACCTGTGCGCGGGAGTCCGGATTACCCGAACGCCCGTATGCATTACTGAAACTTGCCGGCCGCGATCCATTCGGCAATCGCCCGGATGTCTGCGTCTGGCACGTGATCCTGCGGGGGCATGGCGATGGGGCCCCAGGCGCCCGTGCCGCCGGATTTGATGCGTACCGTCAGCAGTTTCACGGCATCCGCTTTCTGTGCGGCGTACTTTTTGTGAACATCCATCAGCGCGGGGCCGACGATCTTGTTGCCGATGCCGTGGCAGGCGAGGCAGGCGTGTTGCGTCGCCAGTTTCGAGGCCGCAGAACCCGCCCCGGCCGACGCCGAAGCACCTTTGTCTTTGGACAAACGATCAGCCAGCGCAACAAAAACGGTTGGCGCCGGCTGCAGCGTCTCCGCACCGCGCGTGCCACCCAGCATGCGGTTCTGCACGGCGATGTCGCCGTGCGCGTTGCGCGCGAAGTCGGGCAGCTGGCTGGTGATGGTGACCTTCGGTGTGCAGTTGGTCATGCAGGTCGAGCCCTGCACATCCGGTTTTCCACCGAGCTCCCACAGGCCATGCTCACGCGTCTTGCCATTGCGGTTCGGTAGCAGATTTTGCGTGGCCTGCATGTTCTTGTCCGAGAGCACATAGTCCGACGGAACAATGCCGCCGAGATTGAGCACATAGGCAACGACGGCATAGACATCATCCGTCGACAAGCTTTTCGGTGCATTCCACGGCATCGCGCGATTGACGTAATCCCAAAGCACGGACAACTCGGAGAGTTTCATCAGCGTCGTTCGCTGCGGTACGGTGTCCGAACGCAATGCAGCAACTCGTCCTGTGCGGATGTCGTCCTTTGTCGTGTGACCGACGATGGGCGTGAACACCTCGTTCGATTCACCGAACGCGCCATGACAGTTCTCGCACTTGCTTTCCCAGACTTCCTGTCCGCGCGCGACGGAACCGGAACCGGCGGGAAGCCCCTTGAAGTCAGGGCGCACGTCGATGTCCCAGGCCTTGATCTCGGCAGGCGTGGCGGGGCGACCGAGGTTACTCGCGATTGGTTCAGCGCTGACCATCATCACGCTGGTTAGCGCGCATAGCGCTGCGCGAGACGAGATGGATGCTAGGCGCGCGACGGCGACGTGTACTCGACGTACACGAGCCGTTGTGCAACGACGCAGACGCTCGTTGTAGCCAGCGATATGCGTGCTAACCAATCTGGACATTGCTGACCTCCCCGTTCGCCGAGACGAGCCAGCTCTGAATTGCGTTGTTGTGATAAATCGATTTCGTGCCGCGAACTTTGCGCATTTCGGTCATTGAGGCCTGCACGTGCCCTGTTGAATC
>CAYMSY010000718.1:0-1754 GCA_964393195.1 uncultured Alcaligenaceae bacterium
TCTCAAAGAATTTTTCTGAGGCGGCACATACAGCGCGCTGTTGAAGAGTCTAGAAACCTGAGGTTGACCTTGTTTAGCGGGTACGAACGTAGCGCTCACGCTGCCAGCTTTTGTTGAGCCAACCATGCCGAATGAAACTCGCTCGGTATGCCATAGCCCAACCCGGAGTGGCGGCGCTTCCGGTTGTAAAACACTTCGATGTAGTCAAACAAATCAGCCTTGGCCTCGTCGCGCGTCTGATAGCGACGATGGAAGACGCGCTCGTTCTTGAGACTGTTGAACCAGCTTTCCATCGGCGCATTATCCCAGCAATTGCCTTTGCGACTCATGCTCGAAACCGCCTTCATGTCCGCGATCAGCGCTTGATGGTCGTGACTGCAGTACTGGCTGCCGCGATCGCTGTGATGAATCAGTCCCGGCTTCGGTTTGCGCTTGAAGCGCGCCATCCGAAGTGCGTTTAGGACCAGCTCCTTTGTCATCCGCGCATCCATCGCATAGCCAACAATCATTCGACTGTACAAATCCATTACTACCGCCAGGTACAACCAGCCTTCCGCCGTTTGAATGTAGGTGATGTCAGCCGTCCACACCTGATCTGGTGCAGTGGTCTGGAATTGACGATTGAGCACGTTCTGGGCGACCGGCAAATGATGCGCCGAGTTGGTCGTTGCCTTGTAACGGCGCTTGTGTTTGGCACGGATGCCATTGGCCTGCATGAGCTTGCGAACCCGCTCCTTGCTCACCGGTGATCCTCGCGCCTTGATTTCCCTGGCCATGCGTGGTGCACCATAGGCACCGTTAAACTCGGCATGGATAGACCGAATGAGTGCTAGAAGCTGTGGCGTGCTGAGCCAGCGCTTGGCCGCCGATCCTGCACGCCACGCCGCAAAGCCGCTCTCGCTTACACCGAGTACGTCACACATGGCGTTCAATGGGTAGGTGCGTTCATGTCGTCGAATCCAGGCGTACTTCACAGATGCTCTTTTGCAAAATACGCCGTCGCTTTTTTTAAAATTTCGACCTCCATCTTCAGCCGGGCGTTTTCAGCGCGCACCCTGGACAGTTCCATCTGTTCGGCACTAACCGGCTTGTTGTTGCTGGATGCGCCAGCGAGCTTGCCTTGAAGATATGCCTTGCGCCAGCCGTGCAGCGTTTGTTCAATGACGCCTAATTCACGTGCCACGTCTGCCTGACGTTTGCCTTCAACTTCAATCTGCCTCACTGCCTCTTGCTTGAATTCCAATGTGTAGTTCTGCTTCGGTAATCGTTTCATTTCCTTGCCTCCAATAACAGGATTATCCTGCTATCGTTCGTACCCGAAATTCACGACCAACCTCATGTTGCTTACAAGTCTGGGCGGAGGGGCGTTTGGTAACAACGAAGATTGGATTTACGCCGCCATGCATAGAGCGCTTAAGTTAGCCGAGGGATCCAATCTGGATGTGAAGATCATTTGCTACCGCACCGTGTCCTCTGAAACACAAAAGCTTGTTCAGGCTTTCGCATGATCTTCCGGCAAGGGATTACAGAGCAAGCATCAACGAGTATCGCCAGTTCAATGGTGTGTACGAATTCAGAAAAGACTTATCTTATTCACAACTGAGACTAAATGACATCGTGATATCCGATCCAGAAGCCGAGTCCCTCGCACTGCAGCTAGAAGCTCACGCAAATTACCGCGTGCTCAGACGTCTCGCGTCTCGCATCCAGTTTGCCGAGCCCGATGGTCGTCAACTCGTCCGAGGTGTGATCGT
>CAYMSY010000719.1:0-1749 GCA_964393195.1 uncultured Alcaligenaceae bacterium
CATTGATTCGCTGGTGCTCGGCATTGACGTCGCCTGTCGCGTCGGAAATGCGCTGTATCCCGATCACTACGACCGCGGCTGGCACATTACGGGCTCGACTGGCATGCTCGGTGCAGCGGCGGCGTGCTCGCGATTGATGGGATTGAACGTTGATCAGACACAAATGGCGCTCGGCATTGCGGCGTCAACGCCGGTCGGGTTGCGCGAGCAGTTTGGCACCATGACCAAGCCGTTTCATCCTGGTGCTGCGGCGCGCGCGGGCCTGCTCGCCGCGTTGCTCGCGCGCGAGGGCTTCACCGCGAGCAAGCGTGCGCTGGAGGCGCCGCGTGGCTTCATGCAGGTGGCGTCGACCAAATGCGACTGGAACGAAATCACGGACGAGCTGGGTTCGCGCTTCGAGATTTCGTTCAACACCTACAAGCCGTTCGCCTGTGGCATCGTGATTCATCCGGCAATTGATGCCTGCGCGCAGCTCCGCGCAGCGGGTGTGCGCGCTGACGAGGTTGAGCGCATCGAACTTTCGGTGCATTCGCTGGTGCTCGAACTGACCGGCAAGAAAGAGCCGAAGGACGGCCTGGAGGCGAAGTTCAGCGTGTATCACGGCTGTGCGGCGGGTCTGCTGTTCGGCGAGGCGGGCGAGGGCGAATTTGACGACGCACTGGTCAATCGTGTGGACGTGGTGGCGATTCGCCGCAAGGTGGTTGCAACCGTTGACCCCGCCATTGACGAAGCCGAAGTGCGCGCCGTGGCGGTCATGAAGGACGGTTCGCGCAAGACGGTTCACGTCGAGCACGCGATTGGTTCACTGCAGCGGCCGTTGACCGATGCCGATCTGGAGCGCAAGTTCTCGTCGCTGGTGGCGCCGGCGCTGGGGCAGGGCGCACTGGCGCCGCTGATCGCAGCGGCCTGGGGGCTGGGCGCTGCGGCGGATGTTCGTGAGCTGGTTCGGCTGTCGGTTCCAGCGAATCATGCGTTATAGCTTTTTGCGGAAAGGCCCATTCAGAATGGGCTCCAGTCAAGAAAATTCGCATTCTTGACTTTTAGCTATTTTCAGCTCTGAGCCCTTTCTGAATAGGCCTTTCAGCGTGGAGTTGTTGCATCCGAAGCACCCGGCAATGGCATCGGCGGCCCGCTACAATTCAAGGTTAACTTTTTGATTTATTGAGGGTTTCGCCATGATCAGTACCGCTCACGCGCAGTCGATGTTTGGTGGCGGTGCAGGTAACGAATTCCTGTCGCTGCTGCCGATGATCGGCATTTTTGTCGTTTTCTACTTCCTGTTGATCCGCCCGCAGCAAAAGCGCGCCAAGGAACAAAAGGCGATGATCGAGGCGATGCAGAAGGGCGACGAGGTCGTGACCGCTGGCGGAATCGTGGGCAAGGTGGTGAAGCTGGACGACAACTACGTCACGCTTCAGGTCAGTGGCACCACTGAAATCGCGTTTCAGCGCAATGCCGTGACTGCCCTCTTGCCCAAAGGCTCGCTCAAGCAGATATAGGCAATACAGTTAACCAGACGTAAACCAGTCGCTGTGCCCGAGTTTCGGGCGCGCCATTCACAACGGGTTGCGATGCGCCGATGCACCGCAATGTACGTTCAATCTTCGCATAGGACATCCCTATGAATCGTTATCCCCTGTGGAAATACCTGATCATGATCGCCGCGATCACGATTGGTCTTTTCTACACCCTGCCCAACGTCTTCCCGCAGGTCCCTGCGGTGCAAGTCTCCACCAACAAGACCTCGGT
>CAYMSY010000720.1:0-1749 GCA_964393195.1 uncultured Alcaligenaceae bacterium
CAGAGCCCCGGTCGGGTTGCGAACTGCTTGCGGTGTGACGACTCGCACGCTATCTGTGTGCTGAGGCGGTCTCACCGCTGGGTTGGTTACAGCAAGCGCTGCATGAGTGTGGCCTGCGACTCGCGCCGCGCCACGCTGTCCTGCGGATCAACGCGACGCTCGACGGACGCTTGCGCCGGTACTGCGCCTGCCTGACGGACCTGGCGCTGCTCTTGCGTCCCGCGCACGGGCGCAAAAGACAATTCGCCAAATACTCGCCATCGCTCTGCCAATGTGAAGTCAACTAAAACCATGATCGTGTTCCTTGAATGAAAATCTGTGAATGCTGTGTGGTGCTGGTTCATGTACTGCTGCCGCTGCTACTGCTGGTACTGCCGCCCCGGGGACGCCACGCGAATCCGTGACGCCAAAAACAAAAAACCCCGAGGTCTTTCGACAACTCGGGGTTTCCGTTAGGAAAACTTGATCAGTCGCGCTATGCGCTTCCTCTCAATTGAACCGAGTTGTAGCGGGTATCGTTGCCATTACCGCGCTTGAATACGTTGGAACCCAGATAGCCAGCCATGCCGCCAAAACTGACGTCATTGCCGAAGCTGCCAATACTGGATTGGACGTGTGAATCAGGTCGCAAGCTCAACGCCATGCCAGTCTGCCCCGCGAGCACAAACGCACGCAGGCATGCCGGCATCGGCGCGCTGTGTAGGTTAGTGGTGCGTTGGATGGTCATGATTGAGTTTGCGTCCTCTTCTGAAATTCGTGGCAGCGACGGATTCGCTTTGCCTATGTTTGAATTGTGTACGACTACGTTTGCGCCGTCAAGCGCCAGCTGACAACTATTTCACGAGCCGGATCGATTCGCGCATTTGCCGTTGCTTTTTTGCAACTGCATCGGCGCGGAGCTGATCGCGCAGCGCGATGATCGCGGCCTCCACCGCCTCTGTTTCCGTGTTTGCGTTGGCCAGTTTCACTAATTGCTGCAACGCCTTGTTCGCATCCGGCTTCAGACGGAAGGTCTTCCGCGCGCCGCCCTGCTGCACGAGCGCCTTGAGCGACTCCTGCACACGATACGTGGCATCGGTTCCCTCGGGGTGAATTCTCTCGCGTGACATGGCTCAATTGTAGTCGACTACGCTTGATGTGTCTGCAATCGCAGACAATATCGGCTGCGCTCCAGCACACATGACGCGAATCGCCCACATGGCCAACCTGCAATACGTTCTTCCGAAAAAACTGCTCACCCAGCTTGCGGGCGCGTTCGCACGTTCGAAGTCAGGCGCGCTGACGCAATATGCGATTCGCCGCTTCATCGCGCGCTACAACGTCAACATGAGCGAAGCGCTCAATCCCGATGCGTCGAGCTACGCGAGCTTCAACGATTTCTTCACGCGTCCGCTCGCACCCGGTGCGCGACCTTTCGCGGACGCTGACTACCTGTGGCCGGTCGGCGGCGCGATCAGTCAGTTCGGACCGATCAAAGGTGATCAAATTTTTCAGGCCAAGGGTCACAGCTATTCGACGCAGGCACTGGTCGGAGGTGACGCCGAACTCGCAGCTAAATTTGTCGACGGTGAATTCGCGACGCTTTACTTGAGCCCCAGGGACTACCACCGCATTCACATGCCCTGTGACGGCGTGTTGCAACAGATGATCTACGTGCCCGGCGATCTGTTCTCGGTGAACCCCGCGACGGCGCGCTCGGTGCCCGGCTTGTTCGCGCGCAACGAGCGCGTCGTCTGCGTGTTCAACAGT
>CAYMSY010000721.1:0-1748 GCA_964393195.1 uncultured Alcaligenaceae bacterium
CATCAGTTCGCCGAATTTCTCGCGACCGAAACCGTGAAATGGCGCGAATTGGCCAGGACGACGGGCATCAAGCTCGAGTGACGCAGCGCCCGACTGATCTGTCCGAAATGACCAGCACGGCGAAAGCGGCGGGATCCACGTGCCCGGCTGTGATCGTGCACGAACGCGACGTGTGTCGTGACGAGCCGCTGGCGCTGATCGTGAGTTATCCGAAACCCTAAATTGCCCTGGAACGGATGCTGCGCCGCCGCAGGAGTGCCGGCGATGCGATACAGCTTTTTATGAAAAGCCTTGTTGATAAGGGCTCAGCATCGATTTATAGCGAAATTCGACTTTTGCCGAAATCAGCCTGAAAGCCCTTATCAGGTGCGGATCACGGCAAATAGCTGTTGCGCTCCCGGATCGTCGTAATCGCTCAAAAACAACCTGAAGGTTCGTTAGGTCGTGATTTTCTCTTGACTCGCTTACATGAGTAAGATATTGTTTACATATGAAAGAGAAGGATGATGCAACAACCGATGGCGACCTGCTGCTGGCCAGGCTGGCGGCGCTGGCCAATCCGCATCGCTTGCGCATTGTGGCGCTGCTGGGCTCCGGCGGGCGCAACTACATCAGCCAGCTCGCGCGCGAAATCGGCATCAGCCGCCCCCTGCTGCACCTGCACCTGCAAAAACTCGAGGATGCCGGACTCGTTACCAGCCAGCTCGAACTGTCGCGCGACGGCAAGGCGCTCAACTACTTCGAGCTCAGCGACTTCGTCATTGAACTCACACCCGCCGCCATCATGACGGCGGCGCAATCCCTGACCCCCAACCCTGAAAAATAGAGGTCCCCATGTCTGAACACATCTATCTGCTGACCCTGGGTCTCGGGCTCGGCACCATTCTGTTGATTTTTGGCATGCGCTACTTCTCGGCGGTGCAGCAGACCAAGGCCCGCCTCGCCAATGAAGCGGCTTACCGTGCCATCGCTGAAAAGGCTGTCGCGGCCCAGGCCGAGAGCGCCACCGCGCTGGCATCCATCCAGACGACGCTCTCCGACGTCAGGACGCGGCTCACGGCGGTTGAAAAAATACTGAAAGACGTGGAGTAGCCGGTCACTGGTTTCGAGCGAACGTCGCGTGGAGACCACCGTGCGCACAGCCGAAAAACAGATGACCGCTGCACCGGGATCGCCTCAGGCCATGCTGAGATCCTTTGAACGATCGCCGCAACGCTATGTTCGCATCGGCGGCGTCCTCTATCTGGCCATCATCGTTCTCGGCATCTTCGGCGAGATGTTCGTGCGCGGCGCGCTGGTCATGCCGGGCGATGCCACGGCGACCGCCAACAATATTTCGGCATCGCGCTTCCTGTGGTTTTCCGGCATCGCGGGCGACCTGCTGATGCAGGTGCTGGATGTGCCGCTGATTGTGCTTTTCTACCTGCTGTTGCGGTCCGTGAGCGAGGGGCTCGCACTGTTTGCCACTCTCATCAATCTGGTGCAAACCGCTGTTCTGGTGGCGAACAAACTCAACCTGCTGGTTGCCGCATTTCTGCTCGACAACGCGCGTTACCTGAACGCGTTTTCTGCCGAGCAACGCCACGCGTTGTCGTATCTGGCCGTTCGGGTGCATGAATACGGTCTCGGCGTCGGATTCATCTTTTTCGGCTTCGCCTGCGTCGTTCATGGCTATTTGATCTTCCGGTCGCGTTTCTTGCCCGGGACTCTCGGCGTCCTGCTGTTCGTCGCGGGACTGAGTTATCTGG
>CAYMSY010000722.1:0-1748 GCA_964393195.1 uncultured Alcaligenaceae bacterium
AGGTGGCGCCCCTTGTCCTTGTAGAACTGCGCTGCACCTTTGACGGCCAGATTGATCGACTCGGTGGCGCCACTGGTCCACACGATTTCCTTGGCATCACAATTGACCAGTGCGGCAACATGCTCTCGTGCCTCTTCGACGGCGGCTTCCGCCTCCCAGCCATAGGCGTGCGAACGCGAGGCCGGGTTGCCGAAATGCTCGGTCAGCCAGGGAATCATCTTCGCCGCAACGCGCGGGTCAACCGGCGTCGTGGCGCTGTAATCCATGTAGATCGGAAGGCTCATGACTGCTGCACGCAAAAATTGGACTGGGCCGCGATCGACACCGACGGCGTCGCGGGCTTGCGAAGATCCTGCACCACATGCAGCGACGGGTTCTTGCGCTCTTTGGCGTCGTCCACCAGCGATTGCAGGCTGACGCCCTGCAGGTAGGTGAAGATGTGCGCGTTGAGGCTCGACCACAGGTGATGCGTGAGGCAGATCCCGTCGTCGTGGCAGTTGCGCTCGCCGCCACAACTCGTGGTGTCGATCGGTTCGTCAACCGCGAGGATGATGTCGGAGACGCTGACGGTGCCCGGTGGTTTGGCCAGGTTATAGCCTCCGCCGGGACCGCGCACGCTCTCAACGAGTCCGTGGCGGCGAAGTTTGCCAAACAGTTGCTCAAGGTAGGACAGCGAAATCTTCTGCCGTTCCGAGACCTCGGCCAGCGTGACCGGCCCTTCATGGTTGAACAGCGCCACATCAATCATGGCGGTAACGGCAAAGCGACCTTTGGTGGTGAGTTTCATGCTATTTGTGCACTCTCGCGGTTTTGATCAGAGCTTGCTGCGAGTCCGAAACAGCGCGGCTTTCGCGAGCCGTGGAGCCGAACATCCGGGCACGCAACAAACTTGATCAGTTCAGTCGGATTATAGGATTCCCGACTAAATTAGTCAACCGAAAGCTGGAGTAGTTCCGTAGGACAATAAAGAGCTCTGCAAATCCGATCAGCTTTTGCGCGAAACCTCTATTTGATAGGGGCTAGATGACCAGTATGCCGTAAGTCGACTTATGACGTTTTGGCCACTATGCCCTTATTGGATGGTCATTCCAGCCAAAAGCCAATGCATAGATCGAAGACATTTACGCGGTAGCCGGTGCCGTCGACACTCCCTGCTCGCGCGCCGCGCGCTCTTGCGCGGCGAGCGCTCGCACGTACGCCTCCCTTGTACGCAACCGCCGCCAGTACGCCGCGACCGCTGGCGTGAACCGCTCATGCAGCCCGAGCAGCTCTGCGAGCATCAGCGCATAACCCACCGCCACATCCGCCGCCGTGAAGCGCCCGGCGCACAGAAACTCGTGTGTCAGCAGATGCGGCTCAAGCGTGCGCAAGCGAGACAGAAACCACTTGCCGTAGTCATCGGCCACCTGCGGCTGCAGGCGCTCGGGTGCTTCAAAACGGGAGTAACGCAACACCAGCGTCTGCGGAAACGTCAGTGTCGCGTCACTCATGTGTAGATAGTTCAGGTAGTCGCCAAAATCGCGTTCATCCACGCCGACGTTCATCGCACCGGACGAATATCGCAGCGCCAGATATTCGCAGATCGCCGCCGACTCCGTCATGTGCACGTCACCATCGATGAACAACGGAACCGTGCCGCGCGGATTCAACTCAAGAAACGATTTGTCATGCACACGCGGCGGGAAGGTGAGCACGTGAAGCTCGTAGGGCAGTTGCAACTCTTCAAGCATCCAGAGGACGCGGAAGGA
>CAYMSY010000723.1:0-1745 GCA_964393195.1 uncultured Alcaligenaceae bacterium
GCGAGTGAGCCTGCGCGGTAAAGGTATTTTGTTACTGGGGGCTGGCGGCGCGAGTCGTGGCGTGATCGGTCCGTTGTTGTTGCGCGAGCCGCGAGCTTTGGTTGTTGTGAACAGAACTGCGTCACGCGCGGTGGAACTGGTAGCAGCCTACAGCGCTACGTATCCTGTGTCCGCTAAAACCGCCGAGTCGCTGCTGGTGGATCGCGACGAGTTTGACGTAGTAATTAACGCAACGTCATCCAGTCTAAGCCACGACTTGCCACTGCCTGAAGACGCAAAAATCGTCGCGCCAAACGCACTCGCGTACGACATGATGTATGGCGCGAAACCAACGCGATTTATGTCGTGGGCCACGGCGCAAGGCGCGTCGCGCACATCAGATGGCTTGGGCATGCTCGTGGAGCAAGCGGCCGAAAGCTACGTGCAATGGAAAGGGGTGCTGCCGCCCGCCTCGCCCGTTATTGCGAAGCTACGTGCTGAGCTTGAAGCGTCGGTTTGAATAGATCAATTCCCTATGAGGTTCATGGCGAACCTGTCGAGCCATGAACGCTAGCCAAACGCTGCGAACCGCCATGCGCATGATGCTGGCAACGCTCTTGGCAATGGCACTGTTGTTCGTCGCCGCACAGGCGTGGTTTGTGTTTCAGGTCTGGTGGTACGGCTCGCATGCGCCGGGGCAGACTGCGTTCATGTCTTATCGCATGGGCGAACTGCGCGACAAAAAACCGGATGCCACACTTCGCTACACCTGGGTGCCGTACGAGAAAATTTCCCGCAACTTGAAGCGCGCATTGATTGCCGCAGAAGACTCTACATTCGTTGACCACGAAGGTTTCGATTGGGACGGAATTCAACTCGCGCTAGAAAAAAATCGCGCGAAGGGAAAGTTTGTTGCTGGTGGTTCGACGATCACGCAACAGCTCGCCAAAAATTTGTTTCTCTCACCAGAGAAGAGTTACTTGCGCAAAGGGCAAGAAGCGATCATCACGCTCATGCTCGAAAAGATGCTCGATAAAGAGCGGATTCTTGAGCTGTACTTGAACGTGATCGAATGGGGCAACGGCGTCTTTGGTGCGGAGGCTGCGGCGCGGCGCTACTACGGCGTCTCGGCCGCGCAGCTCAGTGCCGAACAATCTGCCAAGCTCGCGGCGATGGCACCGAACCCGCGTTTCTACGAACGCAATCTCGGCGCGCCGGGTTTGCGCCGCAAGACCGGCATCATCCTCTCACGCATTGGTCAAGTCGAATTACCGGAGTATGTCCGCCTCGCGCCCGCAACGCAAGTCGCTCACGGGAAGTTAGCGTTTAGAATTCACGAATCGCTTTCCGATCCATCCCCACCTTGGACCTTCCCTATTCATGCCCGAAGCTCTCGATAAAGAGTCGCTTTCTGCGAGCGTGGATGATGCGCTCAGCGAAGCCTTAAGCGACGTAACCTCGCTGGTACGTCAGTACCGGCTGCTCTCAGGCTTTGCCGAGAGCCTTGCAGACACGCTCGACAACCCGTCACAAAGCCCCATTGTGCAGGGCGTGCTCGCGCGTCTGCGTGAGGCTTTGGATGCGTTGCATCCGGCCGACGTCGCACACATTCTCGAAGCCTTGCCGCTTGATGAGCGTCTGTTCGTCTGGGACTTGGTTAAGACCGAGCGCGAGGGTGACATTCTTGTTGAAGCCTCCGACACCACGCGCGAGAGCCTCATTGCGAGCATGGATGCGCCGGAGCTCGTCGCTGCGGCGGCTACGCT
>CAYMSY010000724.1:0-1743 GCA_964393195.1 uncultured Alcaligenaceae bacterium
TGATATAAGGACTATATAACATGACCGACCAACTGTCAAACAACATCCAGATCCGCGCCTACAGCAGCGACGGCTACGAGATCACTTTACTCATGACCGGCACACTGGCCGACGTCACCAAGAAGCTGAGCGATGTGCGCGCTGCCGGGTTTCTCGCCTTCCAGCCGGAGATGACCGGCGGCGAACGGCAGATGATCGCCTCCGTCATGCGCCATGTCACCGACTCCGGCACGGATGTGATCGGCGCGTATCCGCCGTGGAAATATGAGGGCAAGTACGGCGAATTCAAATTCGCCAGCATCTATTTGGACTCGCCTGAAGACGTGGCGCAGTTTGAAGCCCAATCCGGCCTTAAGCTGACGGAGATTCCACTTTCGGACGGTGAAGTAGGCGTCCGTCGGAAGTATGGCAAAACACTGCCGAAGGAAATCGCCGTCAAGCGCATTTTTGAGATGATACGGTTTCCGGATGGCACGTCTGATGATGGCAAGCCGCGCTACCGTTACGAATACGCTGCACCGCTGCCGGTCGTCAAGCGCTGGACGGAAGCCGACGCCAAAGCCTTTGCCCGGCGCTGGGAACCGGACAACCTGACTACTGAGGATCTGTTGAAGGCGCTCAAGGTCAGCCGGTTTGGCGAATGGCCCGGCACGGTTGAACAGGCTAACGAGGCTGTGACTGCCTACATCAAGGCCGCGATGGACAGCAAGCCCGCGCAGCCTAAGGCCACTACCGACCTGTCCACCAAGCCCCCTACCCGCCTGATCGACTGTCCGGTGAGTCTGCTCGAACCCGGCGACGTCATCTATCAGACGCACCGCGATCCTGCGACCGGCAACCCGGTTGAGACACGCTACGAGCTGGTCGAGAACTGGGGCAAGGTCGGCAACGGCTTCCGCTTGATGTTGAAGCAGGTCGGCAGTGACAAGACGGATACGGTTCACTGGACGACCACGTGGCACACGCTCTGCGCCGGGCCGAAGGTGGACGCCGTTGCCCACAATCCGGAGCTGGTCACCGGGGCGAAGCAGATCGGCGGCAATCCGCAGTGGAATGGTCAAACCGCGTCACTGGCGCGGGTGTAGGCGAAGATGTCTTATCGAAAAGGGAAATGAAAATGGAACACATATTGAAATTGGTAAGCTCTGACCGTCAAGTTCAGCATCAAGCATATGTAGCATTTAGAAAAAAATGGCCTCAACTGAACGACCAAACACGCATCGCTTATACCGAGCAACGAAGTGTTTATATTGCGGAAGTCCCTCCAGTTAGTCTAATTGGCAATATGATTCGTGTCGTGGTGTCAGGTTGGCAAAAACTACGCAACATTGCCATGACACCTACTCTTAAGCGGCTTGATGATCCCAAAGAACGCATTGCTTACAGTCATAGGCTATGGGTAGCTATCTTCAAAAGCCCCACTTATTTATTCTGGCGTTTCACAGGCAGGTTGTTTAATCGCCGCGATCTATATGAACGTGGCACTGAGTTAGTTCCCAATCCAGTAATGCCGCATTTTATCCGACGCGAAATTCAGCTTGAGATGTTCGGTTGGGAGATGACCTATTCATGGGATTTAAGGAGAGAACCACAACGCGGTTACTTTGTCTGTGGCTATGATCCTTTGACCGACACGCTTTGGATTCGCCGTTGAGAAGGAAGATTACCGGCCTTAATTTAGCAGCAGAGGCGGCAGAAGGTACGAACTTCCACCGCCCCATAGATCATCGGGAGACGATCTGA
>CAYMSY010000725.1:0-1731 GCA_964393195.1 uncultured Alcaligenaceae bacterium
GCAGGCTGCGGGTCGCGGCGAAGCCGCTCCTACAAATGCAGCGCCGTTAGTACGTCGCCCGCCCGCCAGAAAGATCAAACACGCCGGCCGTGGTGAACGAGCAGTCCTCGCTTGACAGCCACGCCACCATCGCAGCGATTTCCTCGACGTTCACAAAGCGGTTCATTGGAATCTTTGATTTCATGAACGCGATGTGCTCGTCGGTCATCTGCTTGAAGATGTCGGTTTGCGCTGCGGCGGGAGTGATGCAGTTGCACAGCACGCCGGTCGCGGCGAGTTCCTTGCCCAGTGATTTGGTGAGTCCGATCAGACCGGCTTTGGCCGCGCTGTAGGCCGACGCATTCGGGTTGCCTTCCTTGCCGGCGACGCTGGCGACGTTGACGATGCGGCCGTAGCCTGCGCTGATCATGTGCGGCACAACGGCGCGCGCGACGATGAACGGCGCCACGAGATCCAGCTCCACTACGCGGCGGAAGTCAGCGGGCGGGTACTCCCACACTTTCACGTTCGGTCCGGTGATTCCGGCGTTGTTGACGAGGATGTCGATGCGGCTGAAGGCTTCCAGCGTCGACTGCCGCGCCGCCGTTACCGCGCCGTCATTCGACACGTCCACAACGAACCCGCGTGCTGCTTCGCCGAGTTTGCTTTGTGCTTCGGCGATAGCCTGCGCGTCAATGTCCCAGATCGCCACTTTGGCGCCGCTCGCGATGAAGCGCTCTGCGCACGCGAAGCCGATGCCGCGCGCTCCGCCGGTGATGATGGCGACGCGTCCGTTCAAATCAATTGCGTTCATGGTTTTCCCCTTGTGCGGCAATTATGCTGTTGTCACAATGCTGTCATGCAGTTCGTCTATCAATTCGCGGAAACAAGAAGCGTCACTTAACAATAAAAAGGAGAAAACAAGATGACAACGGTTGAAGTGCTTTGTGTAGCGGGCATCGTGGTGCTGGTGGGCTGGGCGATTCGCAATAGTCGGCGTCAGGCCAAACTTCGGGCGGAGCGCGCGAAATTCATTGCCGGATATGTCTTTCCGGCTGGTCTGCGGTTCAGGCTGGATCAGGCTTTCCCCGCGTTTTCGACGGAACAGACGAGCATGGTGCTGGAAGGCTTGCGCGCCTGGTTTCAGCTCATTGCGGCCAATCCGGGCGTCAAACTGGGCATGCCCAGCAAGGCGGTGGACACAGCGTGGCATGAGTTCATCCTCATGACCAGGAACTACGCCGATTTCTGCGACCGGGCCTTCGGCAAATTTCTGCATCATGTACCGCACGAGGGGGACGCAAAAGCCGAGCAGGATGGCCTCGCGCGTACGTACGGGCACGGCGCGGGGCTGCTCGCGGGCGGAGCGGCACTCGGTCTGGCGGGCGGTGTGGGCGTAGCGATGCTCACCGGCCGCGATTTGTTCGGGCTTGATCAGCGCCTCGGCATGCCGGGCGGCACGAGCTATGACGCCACTGACTTCGCCGAACTCGAAAAGCGCTACCAGAAGATGCAATCCAGTAGCGACAGCGGTGGCGATAGCAGCAGCAGCGGCGACAGCAGTTGTGGCGACAGTGGCGGCTGCGGCGATGGCGGCGGCGGAGGAGGCTGCGGTGGTGGCGGAGGGTGCGGCAGCTGAGCCGGGTTCTGGCCGCCAGTGTTGCGCATGAAAGTAACAGCTTTTCGGTGATTGCCTTATTTGATAAGGGCTTGTGATTACATTTTAGGGTAAGTCGACTATTGGCTATTTAA
>CAYMSY010000726.1:0-1726 GCA_964393195.1 uncultured Alcaligenaceae bacterium
CCGCATGAATATCACGCTATCGAAAATTGTCACGCTTCTCGTCCTGTGCGGTTTCACGATGCTGATGAACGCCAGCGCACAGGTGCCGCGCACCCTCAACTATCAGGGCTACCTGACCAACCCGAGTGGCTCGGCGATCAACAGTCCCGCGCTTCCAATCACCGTCAAGCTCTACCTCGCGGCCTCTGGCGGCAGCGCGCTCTACAGCGAGACGCAGAACCTCGCCGTGACGAACGGCATTTTCAACATGGTGATCGGTTCAGTGACGCCACTGAACCTGACCTTTGATGCCCCGTATTACCTCGGCGTTACGGTCGGCGCCGACGCCGAGATGAGCCCACGACAACCGCTTACCGCCAGTCCGTACGCACTGCGTTCGGCGTCGACCGAGTCGGTGGCGTTGGGCCGCGGCGGCCAGACTGTCACCACCATCGACAGCCCCGGTGATGTAGGTCAGTACAACGCAATGACCATCGGCACCGACGGCTTTCCGGTGATCAGCTACTACGATGGGAGCAACTCCAGTCTCAAAGTCGCCAAATGCGTCAATGCAAACTGCACCGGAAGCAGCATTTTGACCACCGTCGACAACGCTGGCGACGTCGGACGGCACACGTCCATCACGATCGGAACGGATGGTTTTCCCGTCATCAGCTATCTGGGGGTACCGAACACGCTCAAGGTCGCCAAATGCGTCAATGAGGCTTGTACCGGGACCAGCACTATCACCACGGTAGACCCAGCGACCGGCACCAACAGTATCTTCAGCTCAGTCGTGATCGGTGCCGATGGCTTTCCGGTCATCAGCTATGGGGCCAGCGTCAGTCTCCGCATCGCGAAGTGCGCCGATGCGGCCTGTGCTCAGCCCGCCACACTCACGACGATACCGGTTGGCACATTGGGCACGTCAATCATGACCGGCGTCGACGGCCTGCCGGTTATCGCTTCGCCTGCATCTGTGTCCACTGGAACTGCGTTAACCAGGTGCACGAACGCGTCGTGCACGACGTGGACAACCAGAAATCTTGACACCAGTGGCGCCAGTTCTTACCAAGCGCTCGCCATAAGCGGCGACGGATTGCCCATCTTTAGCTATTTCGAAAACACGGCCAAGGCGTTCAAGGTCACCAAATGTCTCGACTCGACGTGCGGGGTCAGTCTTGCGGCGCCGATTGCGACAACCGTGCTCGGTACGTACGGCACCTTTAGCGCGATGGACGCCTCCAGCCAGATTGTGATTGGCGCCGACGGACTGCCGCTGGTCAGTTTCATGAACCCGGAGACCGCGGCGCTTGTGCTCTATCGCTGCGCGACCTTCGATTGCACTGGCGTCGCCTCGGTCGCAACGCTGGTTCCGGGGATTAATCCACAGCCTCTGCCCCCTGGCACGCGGCTGCACCATTCGTTGACGGTGGGAAACGACGGGCTTCCGGTGATCAGCTACTACGACTCCGTTGGTGGAAACCTGCGTGTCATCAAGTGCGCCAGTGTGGGCTGCGCGGCGCCGTCGCGACGACGATAGAACACAGCGTTGCCGGGTGTACGACGAGACGTAAATTGCCCGGCACGGCGCCGGATGTGCGTGCTTTTGCGTTAACACCGCAAAATACGGCCCATGAAGGCAAACAAGAGACTCCAGGCGCTGATTGACGAAGGTTTGATCGAGACCGTCGTGCGCCAGCTCATGAGCGGCAAGGAGGCGATGGTCTTCGTGGTGCGCCGCGGC
>CAYMSY010000727.1:0-1726 GCA_964393195.1 uncultured Alcaligenaceae bacterium
CGGGCTCCACGCCCGTCGATGCGATCACGGTTCGGTCACGGCTCGCCGAACAAGCACGGTACCGCAGACGCGCACGGCACGGCCGTGATTGGCGACGAAATCGCCGCGACGCGCGCCAATATCGGCTGGACCTTGCCGCCATTTGAATTGCCCGCCGAAGCCTATGCCGCGCTTGACGCAAAAGCGCGTGGCGCCGCGCTGGAAGCCGAGTGGAACAAGGCGTTCGCAAGTGCGGACCCCGAGCTCAAGCGTCGACTCGCCAACGAACTGCCAGCGAATTATGCGGAAATTCTGAAGTCCGCGATCGATGCTGCCATCGCCGTCGACAAAGAGGTCGCCACGCGCAAGGCCGCACAAAACGCGCTCGAGAAATTCGGCCCTGCACTGCCGGAAATGATCGGCGGTTCGGCCGATTTGACCGGTTCCAACCTCACCAATCACAAGCAATCCACGGCGGTGCTCGCCGACGGAACCGGCAACCACGTCGGCTACGGCGTACGCGAGTTCGGCATGTGCGCCATCGCCAACGGCATGGCGCTGCACGGCGGCGTGATTCCTTACGTGGGCACTTTCCTTGTGTTCAGCGACTACGCAAGGAACGCTGTGCGCATGGCTGCGCTCATGAAGCAACGCGTGATCTACATCTTCACGCACGACTCGATTGGTGTCGGCGAAGACGGCCCGACGCATCAGCCGGTGGAGCACGTCGCTTCGCTGCGCCTGATCCCCGGTTTGCATGTCTGGCGCCCTGCCGACTCACTGGAATCGGCGGTTGCGTACGCCAGCGCCATCGAACGCAAGGATGGCCCGACCATGCTCTGTTTGTCGCGGCAGAACACTGCGGTCATTCAGCGCGACGCCTCGCACGAGGCGCTAATCCGTCGCGGTGGTTACATCGTTTCCGAAACGCTGAAACCCGCATTGGTGCTGATCGCCACGGGCTCGGAAGTGGGCCTCGCACTCGCGGCGCAAAAAGCGCTTGGCGAACAGGGTATGGAGGCGCGCGTGGTGTCGATGCCGTGCACCCAGCTCTATGACGCGCAGAGCGCCGAGTACAAGGAAGCGGTACTGCCGCCCGAGTTGCCGAAGCGCGCCATTGAGGCGGGTGTGACCGACGGCGGGTGGAAGTATGTGCATGGCGGCCAGACGCCGGGCGCAGTGATCGGGATTGACACGTTTGGTGAATCGGCGCCTGCCGGTGTACTCATGAAGCATTTTGGGTTGACGGTAGAGAACGTAGTCGCGAAGGCGAAGGCACTGGTCTGACACGACGCACGGATACGTCCCTTCTCCCCTCGCGGGAGAAGGCTGGGATGAGGGGGTTGGTTGCACGCTGATCCACGTTGATTGACATGCAACGAGCCCCCTCACCCCAACCCTCTCCCGCCGGGGGAGAGGGGGACAAAAAACAGGAACTTACGATGGCAATCAAGGTAGGCATCAACGGATACGGCCGCATCGGTCGCAATATTCTTCGTGCGCTGTACGAATCGGGTCGCACCGATATCGAAATCGTCGCGATCAACGATCTCGGCGACAGCGAAACCAACGCGCACCTGACGCGCTATGACACCGCGCATGGCCCATTCGGCAAGAAGGTAGCCGTTGAAGGCGACAATCTCGTGATCGAGGGCGATCACATCAAGGTGTTCGCGGTCCGCAATCCCGCCGAGATCGCCTGGGGTGCGCATGGTGTGGACGTCGTGCTCGAATGCACGGGCCTGTT
>CAYMSY010000728.1:0-1724 GCA_964393195.1 uncultured Alcaligenaceae bacterium
CGGCGAAATGGGGCACGGGCCATGGACAAATCCTCAGTAAGGCACTGATTTTACGTTGCAGCTTGCGGATGCTGTGCCAACGCCCACGCGACGTGCTCGCGGACGAGCGGGCTTGCGTCGTTCGCGCGCTCGTGCAGCGCCTGTGTCACAGTTGGCGACGAAGGCGCATTCCCCAAGGCCACGGCGATATTGCGTAGCCACGCTTGATGGCCGATGCGGCGGATCGGACTGCCTTGCAGGCGTTCGCTGAACTCGGCCTCAGTCCATGCAAAAAGCTCAACCAGTGTCGCCGAATCGAGGCCGTTTCTCGGCTCGAAGTCAGGCACGGTGGCCTTGCGCGCAAACTTGTTCCACGGGCAGACCAGCTGGCAATCGTCGCAGCCGTAGATGCGGTTGCCAATGGCTTTGCGGAATTCAACGGGGATGGCACTTTTGAGTTCGATGGTCAGATAGCTGATGCACTTGCGCGCATCGAGCCGGTGCGAGCCGGTGATTGCCTGCGTCGGGCAGATGTCGATGCAGGCCGTACAGCTGCCGCAATGGTCACTTTGCGGCTCCGCTGCATCGAGCTTGAGCGAGGTGTAGATTTCGCCCAGAAACGACAGCGAACCACGCTCGCGGCTCAACAAAAGCGTATGTTTGCCGCGCCAGCCGAGACCGGCCTTGTACGCGAGCGGAATCTCCATAACCGGCGCCGAATCGGTAAACACGCGGTAGTCATGCGCTGCGATCTCGTTGCTAATCGCGTCAGCGAACGCCTGCAGGCGGTTGCGCAATACCTTGTGATAGTCGCGGCCGAGTGCGTAACGGGAGATGTAGGCCCGGTTGTTCTCGGCTGCGCTTTGCGCTAGTGTCACGGCCCCCTCACCCCAACCCTCTCCCGCGAGGGGAGAGGGGAACGAGCCAGCATCGTTGCCGGGCGAATAGTCCAGCGCGACACAAATCACGCTCTGCGTCCCGGGCGGCAATTCGTCAGGGCGCCAGCTGTTGTCTCCGTGGCGGGCCATATACTCCATCTCGCCATGATGACCGGCCGCAACCCACGCTTGAAACCCTTCCGCCTCGCGCTCCAGCGCGATGTCAGCAATCCCTACGGCCGAAAAACCGAGGCGAACGCCAAGCTGCACGATGCGTGCTTCGATCGACGGGACGGTGGAAATCGCGGGAATGGCGTCTGACATGCAGCCGATTGTAGAAACCTCCGAATTTCTGGCAGACGAAGCGGCCACGCTCGCGTTTGCTGCGCGTTTTGCAAAATCCGTCGTTGCGCCCTGTTCAGTAGCGCTGAGAGGGGACCTAGGCGCCGGAAAAACGACCTTTGTGCGCGGCGTGTTGCGCAAGCTGGGGGTGACCGGTCCGATCAAAAGCCCGACCTATGCCCTGGTTGAATCCTACGAAACCGGTAAAGGCGAGGTTCATCACATCGACGCGTACCGAATCGAGAGCGTTGATGATTTTGCGGTGCGTGGCGGGTTTGACTATTTCGCGACGTCGTCGATCCGCTTTGTCGAATGGCCGCAGCGGCTGGAAGGGGCGATTACCTTTGATATTGAGATTCGTTTTGATTTTGAGGGCGAAGGACGGCGCGTGACCGTAACGACAGGTAACGTGACATGAATCGCCGCGAAGCGCTTCGCATGCTCGCGGCACTCGTCGCAGGCGGCGCGATTTCGCTCGCGTACGCGGGACCGCGTGTGCTTGCGGTGCGCGCGTGGCCGGGCAAG
>CAYMSY010000729.1:0-1721 GCA_964393195.1 uncultured Alcaligenaceae bacterium
CGGTGATCTCGCCGCGCATCGACACGCGCAGCTCGGCATCGAGGTTGGACAGCGGTTCGTCGAACAGGAAGATTTTTGGCTCGCGCACGATCGCACGGCCAATTGCCACGCGCTGGCGCTGGCCGCCCGAGAGCTGGGTAGGCTTCCTTTGCAGCAGCGTGTCGAGGCGTAGCAGTTTCGCGGCGTCGCCGACTTTCTGCTCGATGGTCGCCTTCGGCGTGCCGATGTTCTCGAGCCCGAACGCCATGTTTTGATACACCGTCATGTGCGGATACAGCGCGTACGACTGGAACACCATCGCAAGGCCACGGTCGGCGGCGCGCTTGTCGTTGCCGCGCTCGCCGTCGCGCCGGATGTCGCCGCTCGTTGCGTCCTCGAGGCCGCAGATCAGGCGCAGGAGCGTCGACTTGCCACAGCCTGACGGCCCGACGAAGACGACGAACTCGCCGTCATCGACGGTCAGGTCGACGCCGTGGATCACGCGCACCAGTGCGTCACCGCTGCCGAATTCCTTGACCAGGTTTTTGAGTTGGAGTGATGACATTTATTTAACCCCCGCAGAAGCAATGCCCTGCGTGATGTATTTCTGCAGGAAGGCGAACACGATGGTGATCGGCAGCAGCGTGATCACGGTCATGGCGAGCAGGTAGTTCCACTGTGTGACGAGGTCACCCTGGAACGCATTGAGCGCTAGCTGCAGCGTGAACTGCTCGTTCTTCGAGAGCACGATCAGCGGCCACAGGAAGTCGTTCCAGCGCCACATGATCGAGAAGATCGCGAGCACCGCGAGCGCAGGCGCCGCAAGCGGCAGCACGATGCGCCAGTAGATCTTCCATTCGCTCGCATGGTCCATGCGTGCGGCCTCAAGCAGTTCGTCCGGGATCGTGAGCATGTATTGCCGCAGCAAAAATACACCGGTCGGTGTGGCTACAGCGGGCCAGATCACGCCCCATAAACTGTTGAGCAGGCCGAGTTCCGACACCACAAGAAAGTTCGGCACCAGCACGATGGCAGGCGGCACCATGAGCGTCGAAAGAATCAGCAGGAACACGCCCTTGCGGCCCGCAAACTTGTACTTGGACAGCGCGAATGCCGCCATCGAATTGAACAGCAGCGTGAAGATCGTGGCCACCACGGTGATGAACACCGAGTTCCACAGGTAGGTCCCGAACTTGAGCTTGCCCGCGAGATCGGTGTAGTTCTCAAGCGCGAGGCGGAATTCGCGCACCGGCTCGCGGTCGTTGACGTTGACACGGATGAACTCGTCTGGACGCGCCGGATCGACGTGGGTTGCCATCAGTCCGATGCGGCGTACTTCGGGCAATTCCTTGACCGTGCCGTCGGGCAGCTTGACGCGATAGACCGGCTTCGGTTTGTCCTCGCCGGGTACTGCGACCGACTTTTGTCCATACGGCAACAGGCTCGGCGGAAACTCGTTGAGCGCTGCCTCGGTCTTGAATGACGATCCGACGAGCCACAGCACCGGGCCGAACATCAGGAACAGCCCGACCACGAGGTATGCGTACGACATCCAATCGGTCCAGTCGAGCGAGCGACCGTTACGGGTACCGGTGAGAAATTTCAACGGGCTCATCGCGCGCGCTCCCCGGCTTCTTCGGCTTTGGTCATCTTGAGCTGAATCAGCGTCAACGCGACGAGTGCGAGTGCCAGCAGCAGGGAGCCCGCCGCCGCGAGGCCGTACAGCCGCACCTGTTCCTGGA
>CAYMSY010000730.1:0-1719 GCA_964393195.1 uncultured Alcaligenaceae bacterium
AAGTCATGCGCACCGGTGATCTTTACGCAGCCGGAGCCGAACTCGCGATCCACGAAGTCGTCCGCGATGATCGGAATTTTGCGATCGCACAGCGGCAGGTCAACAAGCTTGCCCACGAGGTGTTTGTAACGCTCGTCTTCTGGATGCACGGCAAGCGCACCGTCAGCGAGCATCGTCTCCGGACGCGTCGTCGCTATATGCATGCCGGCGAGTGGTTTGCCTTCGTGATCGAGCTGCGGGCCATCGCTGAACGGATAAAGGATGTGCCACATGAAACCGTCGCGCTCGACCGATTCCACTTCGAGATCGGACACCGCCGATTGCAGCACCGGATCCCAGTTCACCAAGCGCTTGCCGCGATAGATCAGGCCCTGCTCGAACAGCGTCACGAAGGTTTTGACCACGCCTTTCGACATGTGATCGTCCATCGTGAAATAGCCCTGGCCGGCGCCGGTGTCGTCAGCGTATTTCCAGTTGGCCGACGCGCCGAGACGACGCATTTGTCGCGTGATGGTAGAGCCGGATTCTTCCTTCCATTTCCACACGCGTTTCACGAATTCTTCGCGACCGAGATCGTGGCGCGATTTGCCTTCGGCCTGCAGTTGTCGCTCTACGACGATTTGCGTGGCGATGCCGGCGTGATCGGTACCGACCACCCAATTGGTGTTGTCGCCCTTCATGCGGTGATAGCGGATCAGCGAATCCATCAGCGTCTGCTGGAAACCGTGCCCCATGTGCAGCGTGCCGGTCACGTTCGGCGGCGGCAGCTGGATCGTGTAGCTTGGTTTGGACGTGTCGCCACTCGGGACGAAGCTGCCCGATTGCTCCCAGACCGGATACCACTTCGACTCGATGGCTTTCGGTTCGAAGGATTTGGACAGCGAGTCGAGCGCGCTGGCGGGAGCGGAGTTGGGCGTGGCGGACATGGGCGGCAGACAGACGAAAAAGGCTGATTTGAAGCCTTAAATTCTACCTTCCGCAGTTACAGCTTTTTCTATAAATGCTTGCTGCAATGGACATAGGGAGTATTTCTGGCTAAAGTCGACTTTCTGCCATATTACGCCCTATGCCCTATGAAATAGACTTTACAGCAAAAAGCTGTATGTCATTTTCAATGAAGCAAACGAGGCGACTAGACGCTGCGGCGCTTCGCGAGCTGTTCGCGCAGCCGGGCAATCTCGGAATCAACGGCCTTTGACACCACGTCACGAACCTGCGTCGACGTGTCTTCCGCGACCTGATCGGCGATGTCTCGCGCCATGTCGATCAGCGCCGGTGCCAGCGTCTCGCGAATATGATTTTTCAGCGAGCCGGCAGCATGCAATTCGAGCTGCTGCATCACCTGACTGAACACGCTGTGATGCAACTCTTCCAGTTTTGCCGTGAGCTGCGCGTTGAACTGTTCGCGGACATTGGCAACTGCGCTTGCAGTAATCGGCGCGGCGGAAATTGAGGTGGTCGGGAAGTCCTGCCGCATTGAGGGGCGGACACCCAGCACGTCGTGCGCCGTCATCGGCGCTGCGGGCGCTGCCACCGGTGCGACGCGTGGCGGCGCGGCCGGTGTTGGACGCTGTGGCGCGGCCGGCGTCTGCGCACGCGGCGTCCACACCTGCGGTCCGGCGGCGGGCGCAGGTGCATGCGCATCGTGCGCTGCCGAAGCGCGTGCACGCGCGTCTGCGAGGTTACCTGCGTCTGAACGAAACTCGAGGCTTGGTGCTT
>CAYMSY010000731.1:0-1437 GCA_964393195.1 uncultured Alcaligenaceae bacterium
TGAACGCTCTGCCTGCGTTGAAATATCAAACAGGGCACTGGAGTCGAGAAAACGAGTCGCTGGGCTGCTTCGATCTCATTATCGGCGGCGATGTGCTCTACGAGCGCGGCCACCCCGAAGACTTGGCGGGCTTCATTGCATTGCATGTGAACGCTGTTGCAGAAGTGCTCATCATTGATCCCAATCGCGGCCACCGCAGCGCGTTCAATAAGCATATGGCGAACAATGGATTCGTGCTGACGGAAACGGCCATCATCGCCCCGATGCACGATGGCACAGCCTATCGTGGCAAGCAGTTGCATTACCGACGCGGTTTTGCTGCTGCGAGCTCATAGGCGCAGTTTTCTGCGCCCATGAGGGGTTTATGCGTCCAGCGCCTTTCGTACCTCTGCGAGCCACGCGCCCGCGCGTGTTGCAACGTCTCCAGCGGGTGCATCAAGCATGGTTTGCACGAGCGCGGAGCCAATGACGACCGCGTCGGCGTGCTGCGCAACTTTTCGCGCCGTCGCACCGTCACGAATGCCGAAACCCACCCCAACCGGTACGGGCACAACTGCTTTAATCGCGGCGACGTTGCTGGCAACTTCTGCCACGTCGAGATGACCCGCTCCCGTCACGCCACGCAGGCTCACGTAATACACGTAGCCACGCGCTAACCGCGCCACGTGTGCGATGCGCTCAGGCGTACTGGTGGGCGCAAGCAAAAAAATCGGAGACAAATCGCTCACGCTGAGCATCGCCGCAAAGTCGTCTGCTTCTTCCGGGGGATAGTCCACCACGAGCACGCCGTCAACACCCGCGTCCGCAGCAGCGTGCACAAACGCCTGCTGGCCCATCGCCTCCACCGGATTGGCGTATCCCATCAAGACGACCGGCGTCGCGGCGTTAGTCTTGCGAAATTCGGCGACGATGGCGAGCACTTTGCGCATCGACATGCCCTTGGCCAGTGCGCGTTCGGACGAACGCTGAATCACCGGCCCGTCCGCCATCGGATCGGAAAAGGGCCGCTGGAGCTGCTATTTCGATGTCAGCCAGGCGCCGGCCGCTGCGAGCGCGTGCATTGTCGGTAGCGTGGATTCGATCGACGGATCGCCCGCTGTTATGAATGGAATGAGCGCCGTTTTTTTGTTGGCTTTCAGCGCAGCAAATGCGGTATTGATGCGGTTCATGATTAGTTGAACTCCAATCCACCGCGTTGCGCGACGGTATGCATGTCTTTATCGCCTCGCCCCGAGAGGTTGACTAACAAAATTTTGTCTTTACTCATGGTCGGCGCGAGTTTCGTGGCGTAGGCAATGGCGTGGCTCGACTCGAGCGCCGGGATGATGCCTTCGATGCGACAACACTCGTGAAACGTTTTGAGTGCTTCGTCGTCGGTGATGGTTACATACTCCGCGCGGCCGATGTCTTTTAGATACGCATGTTCTGGCCCGACGC
>CAYMSY010000731.1:1447-1718 GCA_964393195.1 uncultured Alcaligenaceae bacterium
ACGCCAGGGTAGTCGAGACCGGCGCTCACTGAGTGCGTTTCGATGATTTGGCCATTTTCGTCTTGCAAGAGATATGTGCGGTTGCCGTGCAACACGCCGGGCACGCCTTTCGTAAGCGAGGCGGAATGTTTGCCGGTTTCGATACCTTCGCCCGCAGCTTCCACGCCGATCAGACGCGTCTTTTCATACGGAATGTAGGGGTAAAAGATGCCCATTGCGTTGGAGCCGCCACCGACTCCGAGGACCAAAATGGTTTTTATGGATTCATTTT
>CAYMSY010000732.1:0-1717 GCA_964393195.1 uncultured Alcaligenaceae bacterium
GCGCTACTCGGTCCTGATCGCGCCGGTTGCCTTCCTGATGGTCGGCCTGATGGCGGCGGGTCGCGGTCCTGTCGGTTTCATGTCATGGGCACTGACGCTGGCTTCGGTTGCCGCGTTTACCTTCTTCGTCTGGCGCCCGACCGGCGGCGCGCGTTCCGATGCCGGCCATGATCGCCTGAACATGCCGGGCAGCGTGACGCCCATGCTGCTGATGCTCTCGATTTTCCTGCTCAACTACGTCATCAACGTCGTCCTCGCCATCAATCCGGCGCTGCGCGGTGAAATGGCGTGGCAAGTGGTGCCGGCGGTGATCCTCGGCGCGTTGTCGGGGGTGTTCATCGGTCGCGCCGCTACACTGTTCCGCATGAACCGCACCAGCACCACGGCCATCGCGGCCTGAACACACCGTGCCCGCAGACACCGGAAAACCCGTCATGGACGCCAAGCTCGAAGCCCGCCTGCGACCCGGCACGGACTATCACCCGCTACAGGTGATTCCGTTCTTCCGGCGCTGGAAGCCGTCGAGCCTGCGCAATCTGGTGTTCACGGCGATCATGAGCGCCCTCATCGTTGCGCTGATCGCGATCACCATCGCGGCATTTGGCGGGCGTTTGTCGTGGCGGCGCATTTACGAGATCACGATGTTTACCGTCGCCATCGCCTACGTGCAGCACTTCCTGTATCGCGGTGTCATCGGCCTCGCACGCAGCAAGCCGCACCGGGCGCGCTGGATCATGCATCCGCTGACGCTCGGGCTGCTGGTACCGGTCGGCGGAATTTACATCGGCTACTCGGTCGCCATCTGGCTGTTGACCGGTGGTCGCACCTTCAGCATCAACGAGGCATGGCGCGAATTCGTGTTCGCCTCCTGCATCGCCGTGGCCATCGGCTGGGCACTGTGGGAGACGATTGAAGCGACGCGGCTGCGCGAGGTGGAGCGTCGTGAGCGCGCGGAACTGGAAGCAAGTGTTGCCCGTTCCGACAAGGAGCGCGCGACGGCGGAACTGAAGACGTTGCGCGCGCAGGTTGAGCCACATTTCCTCTACAACACGCTGTCGAATGTCGTGAGTCTGATCGATCGCGAACCGGCCACCGCCAAGCACATGACCGAGCGGCTGATCGGTTATCTGCGACACACGCTGGACGCGTCACGTCGTGACAACGCGACGGTCGGCGACGAACTGGCCATCATCGCGGACTACCTTGAAATCCTTCGCCTGCGCATGGGCGAGCGGCTGACTTACGCCATTGAGGCAAATGACGATGTGCGCGCGCTGCCGCTGTCGCCGATGCTGCTGCAGCCGCTCGTCGAAAACGCCATCAAGCACGGGCTGGAGCCCAAGATCGAAGGTGGCCGCATCACGGTCAGTGCGGTCCGCACGGAGACCCAGCTTGAAATCTGCATCGAAGACAGCGGCCTCGGTTTTGGCGTCGCCACGGACACCGCCGGCAGCGGCAGCGGGCTTGCCAATGTTCGCGGCCGGTTGAAAGCGCTCTATGGCGATGCCGCGAAACTGGCGATTGAACAGCCAAAAGAGGGCACCCGAATCCGCATAGTGTTGCCACTGAATGGGTAATAACTTTTTGCTGAAAGCCTTTTTGAGTAGGGCATCGCGTTTGATTATCAATAAAGTCGACTATGTGCATAAATGCGGTCTGAGCCCTTATTGAATGGGTGTTTCACAAAAAGCTGTAGGGGATAATATGCCGAATTTCA
>CAYMSY010000733.1:0-1714 GCA_964393195.1 uncultured Alcaligenaceae bacterium
CGGTCAGATCAGGCAAAAGCGACGCGGTATTGGTCAGGCTGAACGTCGTCGTCCCTGCGCCCGGAACCGTCGCATTCATGGCGTAGGTGCCGGCCACGCCGTTGGCGGTCAGCGCAGGCGCTGTCGCAACCCCAAGCGCATTGGTGGTCGAAACGGCAATGCGGTCGCTGGTGCTCGGGAAGTTCGCGCCAGCACCACCACTCGGATTCACCGTCCAGGTAACGGCCAGCCCTGCTGCCGCTGGCGTGGTCGTGACGGTGATCGGCGTGGCGAACGACTGATTCACGGGCGTGCTCTGGCTATCACCCGTTGTTTTTACGATGGTGTTCGGCAAGACCGAGGCGGCCCAGCCGATGTCACGCATCTGCGAAAAGGTGAGATCGTTTGGCGGAGTCACCTCGTGCGTCAGGTCCGCATTGATGGCAGGCTCCATCAACTGGTTCGGCGAGGCGCTGGTGTCCCAGTGCGATACCGATGAGCCCGACTGGAAGGGATTGGGCGAGAACATCAGCGGTTTGCCGAATTTGTCAGCGCCTGCACGAATCGTGTTGTCGACTTTGAGCGTGACATTGACGCCCGCACCAAGCTGCGCCTTGACGGTGTTACCGTCATCCAGCGTGATGCGTACGGCGGGAATGACCACCAGCGGGTCTGCACCGCCTAAACCGGCAGGCGGGCTGCCCGCTGCGTTGTCGGCGATGATCACTGCGATGGCCCCGGCGTCCTGCGCATTCTTGACCTTGACGGTAAAGCCGCAAGTGCCGCGATCAATGAGGGCGATATTTCCCGAAACAGCCGCGGCATTGGTCAATGTGGTGCAGCCATCCGTCGTTGTAGGCCCGGAGCCATCGGCAGCGTCGAGCGCCTGCACGACGTTGCCGGTAATGCCCGCCGCAGTCAGTGCGGCGCCGAACGATGCGGCGCCGACGTCATAGTTGCCAGCGATGCCGGCTGGCGAATTGACCTTCATGAGCGGGGTGCCGAAGGCAAGCACCGTGGCGGCATCCGCCAGGACCTGCGGACCATTCCACGCCAGCTTGCGCGGATTGATGGCGGAGGCGACGCGTTCTGCGTCCGTCATTTGCAGCCAGCTCTTGCCCGAGCTGCCATCGATCAGGAAGCGGTCATAGATGGCCGGGAAGCCGGAGTTCTGGACGCCCGTTGTACCGCTGGTGAATGTCTGGAAGCCAAGACCATGACCGAACTCGTGCGTGAGCACCGTTACCAGATCGATATTGGCACCATGATTGCCATCAAGTCCGAGGTAGAAGAACGTTCCGGTCAAACAACCCGCGTTGCCCAGATTGACATTGAAATTCGCGAGGATTTCGGGATTCACGGGATCACTATCGCTTCCGGCAAGCGCATTGCCGAGAGACGCGCTGTACCACGTGCTGGCAAATGGAGCACCGGAAAAATCGCGGCGAATCGAGACGGCACCGGCAGACCCGAGCACCGCGCCGGTCGCGGTACAGGTGAGCGCAGACCACTGCGCGCGCACCGTAATGGTGACCGTGCTGGTCAGGGTTGCGCCCCACTTGTTCGCCGCTGCCTGAAACGCGTTCAGACGCTGTTGTCCGAGCGTCGTACCGGGGTTGCCCCCGACCGGGGGAACGCTGGTTGCGTCATTGAATCCGACGCCCGCAGTGTCGTTATTGAGGATCACGATGGTCGCGGCTGCGAAGGCTGACGAGGAAACGCCAATCGTTGCCGC
>CAYMSY010000734.1:0-1713 GCA_964393195.1 uncultured Alcaligenaceae bacterium
TCACCATCGCCGGGCCGTTGGTGCGGCTGACCGAAGAGCGCATGCTGGAACTGGGGCCGAAGCTGCTCGCTGCGGCGGATGAAGCGGCAAGTTTGACCGGCGCTTCGTCAATGTTCAGGAGGCGGGCGTAGTCGTCACAGGCTGCGCCTTACGGTTGAACGACCACGTTCTTCGCGAGCGTCTTGAATCGCTCGCCGTTGGCCTGAACGACGGTGATCGTGACGTGGCCCGTCTTGCTGGTCTTGATGTCGCGCACGGTTCCAGATTTGCCTTTGTGCGTTCCGCCGACGACTGAGCAGTGGTCGCCATCTTTTGGTTCTTTTGGTGAGTGGAGCGTCATGGGTTTTGTCGCCATCCCTTCCCAATCAAATAGCTAGGTGCGCTTTTCATAGTCAGCCACGAGTTGAGCGAGATTCAGTCGTTCCTGCGAATCTGCATGAGATGATGAGTCTGCAAGCACTCCAACAATGACGTAGTACTCCGTTTCATTCCCGATCTTGCCACGCTTCAATATGCGCTTGTATGACGCGGCATAGCGACGCCGAACTTCAGAGAATGTGACTATGCCCAAATCTCGAAGAGCTGTATCTAAACGTTGAATGTACTCAAAGGGCTCACCACTCAGGCTTTCAACAGTGTCGTGCGCTGCCTGTTTCAAACCATCAAGCGCTTTGGATCGCCCATACTCGGCGACGATGCGCTTTCCGACATTTGTTGGATGAACCGGGTTGGCGGGATCAATGCCCTTTACATTAGTAGCGTAGAAATCGAGATAGGCATGCAGCTCTCCGAATTCTCGCTCACGCTCGGGAGACATCTGACGCGCCATATGCAGAGACCTAATGAAATTTGACGGCGTAAGCTGGATCTACTAACCAAGCCGTTAATGCCACGCTGACTCTCTAAGAAAGCTTCCGCGGTACCTTCTTCGGCGCGTCCGGCGTGGGCGCCAGCGCGCGGATGTGCAGCACGTGATCAACGAGTTCAAAACCGTGATCCTTCACGATCTTGAGGATGCGTTTTTCGATTTCCGCATCGTGAAATTCGACCACTTTGCCCGTGTTCACGCAGACGATGTGGTCGTGCTTGTCGCCTTCGTTGAGTTCAAAAATCGACTTGCCGCCTTCGAAATGGTGGCGTTTAAGCAGGCCGGCCTGTTCGAACTGGGTGAGCACGCGATAAATGGTGGCGAGACCGACGTCGAGGCCTTCGTCCATCAGCAGGCGATACACGTCCTCGGCCGTCATGTGGCGCACTTTGGAGCCCTGAAACAGGTCGAGCACCTTCATGCGCGGCAGCGTGGCCTTGAGTCCGGCGTCTTTCAGGTCTTGGGGGCGGGCCATGTTCAGGGTTCCAGAAAATTTTGAATCGTGCGGGTGGTGACGGGCGCGGACCGCCGCTGGCGGCTGAATCCGCTGCGTAACCCGTCCCGCCCATCGGTCAACGTGACCTTCCGGGGCAGGTCGGGACGGTCCGTAGCCTATGGCCGAGGCAGTCCTTGGCTATCATAGCGGCTCGCTTCAACGCCCCGAACCCTTTCCATGCGCGCCATTTTCGTTATTTTTGCCACGTTTTTAAGCTTCGCGCTGACCGGGTGCGGTCTCGTCTACAAGATGGAGATCAATCAGGGCAACTATGTCACCCAGGACATGGTGGCGAAGCTCAAGGAAGGCCAGACCCGCCAGCAGGTGCGCCTCGTGCTCGGCACGCCGA
>CAYMSY010000735.1:0-1713 GCA_964393195.1 uncultured Alcaligenaceae bacterium
CCGACTGGAAGCAGTACGCGCTGCCACGTTTGGCAGCGGCGGGGGTGAGGTCCGAGCGCGCGTTTCAGCTTCAATCGCGGCTGGTCGCGGTCACGAAGAGATCTGAAGGCGTTTGCTTTTACCCCACACTTAATGGCGGAGCGAGCGGCAGCGACAAAGGCTTCAAAACGTTGACTGATCAATGTATCTGCGTGCCACTTGACGAAAGCGCGGTAATGTTGGGAAACGCTCTCAACCAGACAGTAAAGAAATGTCTGGTTCGGGCGTAGCCCGGATGCTCGCATCCGGGCTCTAGTTATCCTCAGCGCGAGGCGGTCAAATATCCGTCCGACAGGGTCCCCCCGTGTATTTGACCCCGAGATTTGGAGTGAAAACGTCGATGAAGCGGTCCGTTGTTTGAGCGCAGCGAGTTTCGGACCGCGCGACGTTTTCGCTTCAAATTTCGGATCAGGGCGAATGTCGGGGTCGCCTTCTTTTGGTCACTTTTCTTGGCGAAGCAAGAAAAGTGACTGCCCGCGCGGCATGAGCGCAATGCCTACGATAAAGTACCGCCATGCCACTCCCCTGCATAGACATCCACAGCCACTTCTTCCCAAAAGCAGCCCCCAACTTTGCGGCAAAGTTCGGTGAATCCTCAGGCCCATGGGTGACGCTGCAAGACAACCGTGATGGCACTGGCATGATGATGTTGGGCGACAAACCGTTCCGCCCGGTTCACTCGGCGCTGTGGGACGCGCAGGCACGCATCAAGGAACTCGACGCCAACCGCGTTGAAACACAAATCATCTGCGCGACGCCAGTCATGTTTGCCTACGACGCGCCTGCCGAGCAGGCAGCCTATGTTGCCAGCACCTACAACGACTTCGCGCTTGCGATGTGCGCGGACAGCGGTGGCCGTCTGCGTGCGTTGGCGCAGGTGCCTTTGCAGGACAGCGCGCTGGCGTGCAGAGAGCTGACACGTGCGATGCGTGCCGGGTGCGTAGGCGTACAGATTGGCAATCACGTCGGCCCGCGCGAGATGGACGATGAGGGCATCGTCACCTTCCTGCAGCATTGTGTTGACGAAAACGCCGCAGTGCTCGTTCATCCCTGGGACATGCTGGGCGGCGAGCGGCTCAAGCGCTGGATGAGCGCGTGGACGGTGGCGATGCCGGCGGAGACGCAGTTCGGCATCATGGCGATGATTCTGGGCGGTGCGTTTGACCGGTTGCCTGCCGAGTTGCGCATTTGTTTTGCGCATGGCGGCGGCGGCTTTCCGTATCTGCTCGGGCGACTGGAAAACGCCTGGCATCGGCGCGACATTGTGCGCGGCATTTCGCAGCACCCACCAAGCCACTACCTCAATCGATTTAGCGTCGATAGCGCCGTGTTTGACCCGCGAGCGCTGCGATTGCTGGTCGACACGATGGGGGCTGATCACATCATGGTCGGCAGCGACGCACCATTCCCGCTGGGCGAAGAGCACATCGGCGATCTGGTGCGCAACCAGCCGGGGTTAACCGAGGTGCACAGGCAGCTTGTTTTGACGGAAAATGCGCGAAGCTTTTTTCGGATTTGAGTTGACTGCTTGTCTTCGCATGGACAGCGGCCGGCAACGAAAAGTGCAGCATATTGCATTTTTTATAGATTCACACTACATTTCAGTCACAAAACATGACCAAATCGTCAGAAAATCAACGTTTCGGAGGAAATATGATGCACAAACTGGTTGCT
>CAYMSY010000736.1:0-1447 GCA_964393195.1 uncultured Alcaligenaceae bacterium
CAAAAATTTCGTCGCCACTGACGATCCTCATGGGCGACGCCGACGACTGGACGCCGGCCGCGCCGTGCTCCACGTTTGCCGCGAGGCTGAAAAACAACGAGCAACCGGTGAGCATCACGCTTTATCCCGGCGCGTATCACGACTTCGACAATCCAGCCGGCAAATTCCGGGTGCGCAGCGAAGTGCCGAATGGCGTCAACAAGGACAAGGGCGTGACTGTCGCGCCGGATCCGAAAGCGCGTGAAGACGCGATGACAAAGATTGACGCGCTGCTGGCAAAACGCGGCTTGATCGCGGCGAAACCGGCAACCATCAAACCGTAGAGCTCTGTATAGCTTTTGGCTGCATGCCTTGTTTGATAGGGGCTACCGGCCATTATCGGTACTTATTGACTTTTGCCGATATAGGCCATTAGCCCCTAAGCAATAAGGCTTTCAACGAAAAGCTGTTAACGCGTAAATGCGCGTCCGTCAGCCATGCATCAGGCCCCAAACGCCCAGCGCCATGAGCACCGCGCCGAAGATGCGCTCGCCGCGATGGCCTTCGCCCAGCAGCTTCGCGCCGAGGAAGGCCGCGAACACCATCGACAGCTCGCGCATCGGCGCCACGCTGCTGATCGGGGCAGTTTGCATGGCATAGAGCACGAGGATGTAGGCGAGCGGCGAGACGATACCGACGTAGAGCGCGTAACGGCCGTTCTTCCTCCACTCGATCGCCAGTTCATCACGCCGCCGCCACGCCATCGGCGCCAGAAACAGCGCGCGAAACAGGTTGCTGCCATAGTCGAGCACCAGCGGCGCGATGAGCAGGTGCTTCACGCCATAGCCGTCAACCAGTGTGTACGCCGCGATCATCAGCCCTGTCATCGCGCCGTAGGCAACACCGCTCATCTGGTCGGCGGTACGCGTACGCAACATGCGATGCCCGCCCGCGAGCACGAAGATGCCGATCACTATGCAGGCGATACCCAGCGCTGAGTACAGTGTCACATGTTCGCCAAGCACGATGATCGCAAACACGCTCGACAACAGCGGTCCGGTGCCGCGCGCGACGGGATAGACAACCGTCAGGTCATGCTTCTGGTAGCCGCGCTGCAGGATCAGCGAGTAGGCGAGGTGAAGCATTGCCGTCACGACCAGCAACGTGAGCTCGGGCCAACCTAGTTTCGGCGGATACAGGTATACGTAGGCCGCGATGACCGGCGCGTACACCGCCGACACCACGAGCACGCCGAGCGTTACGAACAAGGCGCCGCCGGCGGCCTTCTTCGCGACAATGTTCCAGCTAGCGTGGATCAGGGCTGCGAGGATGACGAGCGCGAGTGATTGCGGACCAGCCGGCTCGAACATCTGGCCGATCAGCCACGGGAAGAACATGCTGCCGAGGTTGGCGGTCGCAAAAAGCACGCCGTTGATCTTGCCGGTGACGTTCATGTGGCTGCCGGTGA
>CAYMSY010000736.1:1457-1707 GCA_964393195.1 uncultured Alcaligenaceae bacterium
TGGCAGTCATGCAGCGCTTCTGTCCGTTTGCCCCGAGGCGGTCGTTGGGTCGGTTGTCGGACCTTCCGTCGGGGCTTCGACGAGCTCAGCCCGAACGGTGAAGAGCATCGTTTGCTATCGCCCGGCGTTAGAGTGCCGCAATCTTTCGCTTCACGATCTCGTTAACCTGGGCCGGATTGGCTTTGCCCGCGCTGGCTTTCATGACCATACCGACGATGCTCATGAGCGCTTTTTCCTTGCCGGCCTTGAA
>CAYMSY010000737.1:0-1704 GCA_964393195.1 uncultured Alcaligenaceae bacterium
GGCCGTACGCGACATAGGTATGACCCGTGACCCAGCCCACGTCGGCAGTACACCAGAAGACGTCGTTTGGCTTGATGTCGAACGTCCACTTCATGGTCAGCATCGCATGCAGCATGTAACCGCCGGTCGAGTGCTGCACACCTTTCGGTTTGCCGGTCGAACCCGAGGTGTAGATCTCGAACGTCGCCGGATCAGCGCTAACCATTTCCGGCGGGCAATCATCCGACGAGCCGTTTTCGACCTTCGCCCAGTCGATGTCTTTCGGGCCGTAACCAACATTGCCGCCGGTACGTTTGTAGACGATGGTGTGGCGCACCGCGTCGCAGCCGCCCATGCCGTAAGCCTCATCCACGGCGGGTTTGAGCGGGATGGCTTTGCCACCGCGCATCTGTTCGTCGGCTGCGATCACCAACGTCGCGCCGACGTCAACGATGCGCTCCTGCAGGCTCTTTGCCGAGAAGCCACCGAATACGACCGAATGCGTTACACCGATGCGCGCGCAGGCCTGCATGGCGACGACCGCTTCAATCGACATCGGCATGTAGACGATCGCACGATCTCCTTTTTTGTAGCCGAGTGACTTCAGGCCATTGGCAAAACGGCAGACCCGAACGTACAGATCGCCGTAGGTGATTTCGGTGACCTTGCCGTCATCGGCTTCAAAAATGATCGCTGTCTTGTCCTCGGTCGGGGTGCTGATGTGACGGTCGAGACAGTTGTAGGATGCGTTGAGCTCGCCATCTTCAAACCACTTGAAGAACGGTGCATTGCTGTCATCAAGTGACTTCGTAAACGGCTTCGCCCAGATCAGATGTTCGCGCGCGAGATCAGCCCAGAACCCGGAATGATCGGCCGCCGCCTTCGCCAGCATCGCCTGAAAATCCGCAGGTTTCACATTGGCCTGCGCCGTGAATTCGGCGGATGGCGGGAATACGCGGTTTTCAACAAGCACTGATTCGATGGCAGACATGGCTTTCTCCTCCTGGTTGCCCTATTTACGCAAATGCGATGACACACTATCACCGCACTCTATCACCCGATGATCCCCCGCAACAGTGGCGCTTTGGTGGCGCTTTGCGAAGGAAAACAGGCTGCACGTTAGCGGGATTCATTGACGCCAGTCTTACATAAGACAAGGCAACAGCTTTTTGTCGAAAGGCTCATTTGAAAAGGGCTAATGCGTGGTTTCAGCCATAAATCGACTTCATGCATAAATGCACTAGTAGCCCTTATTGAATGGTACTTTCACAAAAAAGTTGTTGCATTATGAGTGCGACCAGTAGCTGCCGATACCGACAGTTCGCTGACTTGAGCGGGTGCTAAACTGCCCTTGCCAGCTTCTCGCGCTGGTTTCCGCCAAGTTTCGCCCTGAAATCAATTGCCTAGACGCCTGCATCCGCCGACATGACGCCCACGGATAAACCTGCCCACGCCAGCAACCGCAAGCTGCGGCCGCTCCCCTCGATCATCTTCGCCAGCCGCTGGCTGCAGCTGCCGCTCTATCTCGGGCTGATCGTGGCGCAGATGGTCTATGTATTTCACTTCTGGGTAGAACTCGTCCACCTGATCGAGGCCGCGTTCGGTTCCAGTGAAGCCGTCAGGATCATCGCCAACTCGGTTCAGCCGTGCGATCCGGATGTTGCCGCAGCAGCCAAGAAAGTCTGCGCCGCCGTCCCGGCCAAATTGACGGAAACGCTCATCATG
>CAYMSY010000738.1:0-644 GCA_964393195.1 uncultured Alcaligenaceae bacterium
GGGCTAATGACCATAAAATGCATAAAGTCGACTATTGGAATTTATAACGACTAAGCCCTTATTGAATGAGGATTTCGGTGAAAAGCTGTTGTCAGTTTCATCGACCGAAAAACCAGTCAAGTCACTTCGTAGCCTCGATACAGCGCAGCGGAATCGAGGGGGCTGCAAAAACGTCAATCCTGCCCGCGATTTGACTTCGCTGATTCACGGCTACCCAAGCGCTGTCGTCAGCCGCTGCACGCCGTCCTGCAATTTCGCCATGCTCACGGCGTAGGCCATGCGTACATGCTCGCGCGCGCGGAACTCGCCAAAGTCGATGCCCGGCGCGAAGGCGACGCCGGTGCGATCAAGGATGTCGCTGGCGAAGGCTTCGCTGTCCCTGGTGAGGGCGCTGACGTCGGCGTAGACGAAAAAACCGCCGTCAGGCATGACCGGAATTTTGAAACCGATCTTCGTCAACGCGTCGGCGAAGTAATCGCGGCGTGCCTCGAACTCTGCACGTCGTGCCTCGGCGATGGCGTAGGCCGCGTCGGAGAAGCAGGCCAGCGCAGCATGTTGCGACAGCGCCGCCGGCGAAATATAGAGATTCTGCGCGAGCTTTTCGAGGTCGCGCACGTGGCGCTCGGGGGCGACGAGCCAGCCGA
>CAYMSY010000738.1:654-1696 GCA_964393195.1 uncultured Alcaligenaceae bacterium
GCAGTTTCCGGTTTGCGGCCATAGTTCAGCCCGGCATAGGTTTCGTCGGAAATCAGCACGCCACCATGCGCGGCGACGCAGTCGACAATGCGCTGGAGCTCTCCTTCGCGCAGGCTGGTACCGGTGGGATTCGACGGACTCGCGACCAGCACGCCTTTCGTCTTTGCCGCCCACGCCTTGTCTATCAAATCCGCCGTGAACTGATAGCGCTCGTCCGGTCCCACGGCGATCGTCTTGGGTACGCCTTCCATGACACGCACGAAATGGCGATTGCAGGGATAGGACGGATCGGTCAGCAAAATCTCGTCATCACGGTCCACCAGCAGCGCGCAGGTCAACAGCAGCGCTGCCGAGCCGCCCGCCGTCACCATGATGCGCTCCGGTGCAACGTCGAGGCCGTGCACGCGCTTGTAGTGTCCGCTGATGGCTTCACGCAGCGGCCGGATGCCGAGCGCACTGGTGTAGTAAATCTGGCCGCTGGCAAGCTGCGATTGTGCCGCGTTGATGACCGGCTGCGGCGTCGGGAAATCGGGCTCGCCGATCTCCATGTGAATCACGTCGCGCCCGCCGGCTTCGAGCGCCCGCGCATGCGTGGCGATCTCCATCACGTGGAAAGGTTCGATGTGAGCGAGGCGGGTGGATAGAGGCACGATGTGAGCCGGTGGCACAGGTGTGGCGAAACGTAACGTGGCGTAACGCTGCGTGTGCTGCGGTGGTGTTTTTGAAGCCAGATGCAAGTGTATTGTGGCGCTGTCGTTGATGACGGGATTCCGGGCACGGGCCGAGGGGGCCGATCCGGATTCATTTCACTTCGGGAGAGACGAATGGCAACCACCACGCAGGCCCTACTGCATGCTGCGGCAATGCAGCGAAATCGCGTTTTTTCGCATGAGAAATACGGCGCCGATCCGTACTGCGCGTCCTTTGTGCGCTGGTGCTTCAAGCAGGTCAACGGTACGCGATTGGGGCTGCCCGAAGTGTCACGGGTTCCCTACTACGTGCGCAAGGGCATTCACGTGTCGCCCGGGCCGTGGTTCGCCGA
>CAYMSY010000739.1:0-1694 GCA_964393195.1 uncultured Alcaligenaceae bacterium
TTCATCCAGTAGTCCGACCAGACGCGCTTTTCCACGTCAAGCACGCGCAGGCCCATGCCGCTGAAATTTTTTGCGGGGATGCGCAGTTCTTCAATGCTGCACACGCCGCCGAGGATGCCCCAGACGGTGGCTTCGCCGGGGAATTCGTCCCAATCCTTCGCGCCTGCTTTTTTCTGGCGGTTGCGGATCTTCCAGTTGCCAGTGAGGAAGTCGAAATCGCCGGGTTTGCCGGAAGTCGGGGCCGGGGCGGGCTTTGGCGTGACGGCGAGCGCCTGTGCGTTTGCGGTTTGCGAGGCTATTTGTGCCAGCGCTGCCGCAGCGGCGGCCTGAAGCAGTGTCCGGCGGGTGGAATTGGCGTGATCTTCGGTCATGGCGGTCTCCGGGAAGGCGTTTGTTTGACGATGGGGGCAGTGTGCGAGCTAATTCCTGCCATCCGACGTCAGGCATTTCCGCTACGATCAATCCATGCGTGCAAGCCGACTGTTGTCCATCCTGATGCTCCTGCAACTGCGTGGGCGGCAGACGGCGGAATCGCTGGCCGCTGAGTTTGAGGTGTCGGTGCGCACGATTTATCGCGACGTGGACGAACTTACGGCGTCGGGCGTGCCGGTGATCAGCGACCGCGGGCCGGGTGGCGGTTTCGAGTTGACCGGCGGCTATCGCACGCAACTCACGGGACTCGGCACCGATGAGGCGGAAGCGATGCTGATGATTGGGCTGCCGCAGGCCGCCCATGCGCTGGGGTTGGGGCAGGCGGCGACGCTGGCGCAGCGCAAATTGCTGACGGCGTTGCCCGACGCTGGGCGACAGGGCGCGGCGCGGATCGGCGAACGCTTTCACCTTGATCCGGTGGACTGGTATCAGGACACGGAGCCGCTACCGCAATTGCCCGCCATCGCCCGCGCGGTACTTGACGGACAGGCGGTGACGATGAAGTACGAGAGCTGGTCCGGCCGCCGCGAATGGTGCATAGAGCCGCTGGGGCTGGTGCTCAAGGCCGGCGCCTGGCACGTGGTCGGACAGCGCGGCGATGGCGCGGACCGCGTGCGTACCTTCAAGGTCGCGGGCATTGTCGATTATCAGGTGCTCGAAGCGTGCTTTGAGCGGCCACGAGACTTTGATCTCGGCGCGTACTGGCAGCAATCCGTGATGCGCTTTGAGGCGGGGTTACGGCCGCTGCGCGCAACCGTGCGCGCGAGTTCGCAGGGTCGCGCGTGGCTGATCGAGCAGGGCGCGTATGCCGCTCGAGCCGTTGCCGGCGCGGACGAGCCCGATGCGTCGGGTTGGGCACGATTGATGCTGCCAATTGAAAATTACCGGCAGGCGGCGAGACTGTTGCTGGGCGTCGCACCAGAGGTTGAGGCGATTGAACCGGCGGCTCTACGCGAAGAAATTTGCGTGCTGGCCGCGCAGATGAATACGCGGCACCAGACTATGGATACTCATGCGCCAGCGTAGCCCGTCATGGCGACGAGTTGGGGATAGAGCGTTTTTCCGGCCGCGAGAATGGCGTTGCCTTTTGCCATGCCGTCATTCGCGAGAAAGTCATTGCATTGACCACCTGCGGCCTGAATGATCGCCACGGCGGCGATGCAGTCCCAGGAATTGATATGAGGTTCGTAATAGCCGATCAGCCGCCCGGCCGCTACGTAGCAGAGCATCAGCGCGCCGGAACCGTTGCGGTAGAACATGCC
>CAYMSY010000740.1:0-1685 GCA_964393195.1 uncultured Alcaligenaceae bacterium
CACTCGTGAGCGTCGACATGCAAAGCTACATGGGCTTTCCGTGGATGCCACCGGTACAGCTCGGAACGCTGGGGCCGATCTACGAAATTCGCACCTACGGAATCAAGCTCGGCGGCGTCCAGCCGACGATTGACGCGTGGCAGCAGGCGATCCCGGCACGCACCCGGCTCTCCCCCTGTATCGTCGCCATGGTCGCGCTCGACGGCACGCCCCGTTTCACCAATATCTGGGCCTATGCCAGTCTCGCCGACCGCAGCAAGGCGCGGGCTGACGCGGTTGCGCAGGGTATCTGGCCACCGAAGGGCGGCCCGGACTGGTTGACCACCGACATGCACTCAATGATTGCGCTGCCGACAGCGATCTCTCCGCTCAAATAAACGCAAAACCGGTCGACGTGATGCCACCGTTTTCACTTGCCTACCTCACAGCGTCGTCGCTGACGCCGCCACAGGCTGTCGATCTGGCGGCAGAGCTCGGTTACCAGTTCGTCGGCCTGCGACTGTACCCGGCCGCACCCGGCGGCGACGCACAGCGCCTGCATGAAAATCCGCGCATGCTTGCGGAAACGGTCGCGCGCGTTAAGGACACCGGCGTCGGAGTCTTCGATCTTGAGATCGTGCGCATTGGCGCCGTGTTCGATCCGGCAGAGTACCTGTCGTTTTTCGAGGTCGGGGCAAAGCTGGGTGCAAAAGCCGTACTGGTTGCTGGCGATGACCACGATGAAGGCCGACTGGCGGCCCATTACGCCCGGCTCTGCGAAGCAATGCAGCCGTACGGACTAACATCGGATCTCGAATTCATGCCCTGGACTGCAGTGCCAAACGCGGTCAGTGCCGCGCGGGTTCTCAAAGCCGCAGGCGCCCCTGAGAACGCAGGCGTCCTGGTTGACGCGCTGCACTTCGGGCGCTCGGCGACAACACTGGATGACATCGCGGCCCTGCCCAGGCACTGGTTGCACTATGCGCAGATTTGCGACGCGCCGACTATTGCCAATCCAACGGATGATGCGCTGATCTTCACGGCGCGACGGGAGCGTTTGCTGCCCGGCGAAGGTGTCATTGATTTACGAGGATTGTTTGACCGGCTACCGGCAACGTTGCCGGTGAGCGTCGAGATTCCGAACGAATCGCGCGTAGCGCAGATGGGCGTGCGCGCATGGGCCTCGCAGGCGCTTGCAGCCAGTCGCGCACTGATCGCCCAACGCCGCCTCAGCGACAATTAGGCCGCAGCGACCTGCGACGCCAGGAAGGCGGTCAGCATTGCCGACGTCTGCGAGCGATCAAGGTACGCCTCACCCAGCCGCTTGAGCAGCACCAGTGTCACGGCGCCCGCCTCGTTTTTCTTGTCGCGCTGCATGTGTGACACGAGTTTCGCGGCTTGCACTTTCGGTGGTTTCACCGGCAGGTTGAAGGCTGCAAACAAGCTCGTCACGCGCTCAACGTCGGCCAAGCTCAAATGTCCCAGTTCACGCGACAACTGCGCCGCGAGCACGCTGCCCGCAGCCACCGCTTCGCCGTGCACCCAGGCGCCGTAGCCCATCTCGGTTTCGATGGCATGACCGAAGGTGTGCCCGAGATTGAGCAGCGCTCGAATGCCCAGCGTTTCCCGCTCGTCGCGCTTCACGACATCCGCCTTGATGCGGCACGAATGCGCAATCACGCGGGCAAGCGTTTCATCGTCCCGTG
>CAYMSY010000741.1:0-1680 GCA_964393195.1 uncultured Alcaligenaceae bacterium
TGGCGCGTGGATGAAAGGTAGGACGAAGCGGCCTATGTTGTCAATCGTGACGCCGCACGCGCCGCCCGCGCGCGCGTTGTCACGAACACGCAATTCACGTGAGCGAAGTAGCGACGAAACGAGCTGGCCTGGTCGTCGATCGCGTTACTACTGTCGGAATTTAGCGCGCTAAATCGTACCGGCTCCCACGCCCAGATTAGCGATGCGGAGCCGGATTCACATGCTTTGCAGGGGTCTGTGCGGATTCCGGCACAGTTGACCACTTGTACTGGCATCAATTTGCCGGCCATATATCGCCGCGCTTGTTTCTGCCCACTCTTTGCCTAGGGAAGCGCTGGCGGCAAGTCGCTACGAGATACGCAAAATTCCAGATTTGCGGCGTTTGCCGATTCCCATGCCGGAAAGCGATTCAATTAATGGGCATCCGACTTTACCTCGCACCGATTGACACTGCGTCACCAGCGATTTGAGATGCCGGTGCATTGTCCGCAGGTCTTTCAACTTCGCCTCAACGTCGGCCAGCTTTCGTTCGGCCAGGACCCGTGCGTCCCGGCAGTTCTGACCGTCGTCTAGCTGCAGCAGTCCCCTGACTTCCTCCAAGGTGAAACCCAACTGCTGCGCCCGCTTGATGAAGCGAAGGCGTGCGACATATCGGTCGTCGTAGCGTCGAATTCCGCCAAGCGGTCTGGCGGGTTCATCCACCAGTGCTTGCCGTTGGTAGTAGCGGATGGTTTCCACGTGGACGCCGGCGCTTTCCGCAACCTGGCCGATGGTGAGACTGTCGTTCGTCATGCGCTTGACTCCGTAGTCGGGTACAGGAATATGCTTAGCATAGACAAGAGTCCCCGCCGTTGACAAAGGTTCCGCATGAGACAGATTTTGCTGGGTTTGATGCTCGCGACAGTAAGCGTTGCTGGCACGCTGGCCGCCGAGGTTTCCGCGCCGACTGCGGGGAGTTGTCAGATGCCGATTCTGCTCGACAAGCAGGCGATCGCGCTCAAAGAAGCGTTCAACGCGGCCAAAGGCAAGGTGCGCCTGCTGTTTGTCGTCGATCCGATCTGCCCGGCTTGTCTGCGCGGCATCGATGAAATGAGCCAGGACGTCCTCACGCCGAATGCCGGCAACGCACGGCTCGCCACTTTTATCGTTCACCTGCCGGTGCTGGGTGCCAAAGAGAAAGACACCCAACGCACCTGCAAGTTGCTGAAGTCGATTCCGGCCAACCATTTCTGGGATCCGCAGGGCGAGTTCGGCCGTACGTTATCGAGCGGTGTGGAACTCAAGGACAAAAAGGGCAAGTGGGTTTATGCCTGGGACGTATGGTTGATGTATGGACCCGATACCGAATGGACCGGCAACAATCCGCCGAAGCCCACGCTCCTGATGCATCAGTTGAACGCGCTATCGGAAGGATCGCAATACGATTTCTTCGACAGCGAAAAATTTGCCGTGCAGGTGGCCGACGCCCTAAAGCGTGCCGACAGCCCCACCAAAACCGAAAGATAGAGGCTGATCGACATGATCTCAAAAACCGTTTACCGATCGACGCTGATCGCCAGCGTACTGGCGGCCTTGGGTGCGACGGCGTGTTGCGTGCTGCCGCTGGTTCTCGTGACGCTGGGCCTGGGTGGCGCGTGGATGGCGTCGTTACGCTCTTTCGAGGCATTCCAGCCCCTGTTT
>CAYMSY010000742.1:0-1672 GCA_964393195.1 uncultured Alcaligenaceae bacterium
TGCGCTCTCAAGATTCATGGGTCCCTCGACAAAAAAACGGCGCAGAATCTGCGCCGCTGCTTCGGCATCGATCGCCTGTTTTTTGCGTTGCCCGGTCAATTTGCTGCCCGACAGCGCATGTGCCGCGTCGACGCTGGTGTAGCGCTCGTCAACCAGATAGGCGGGCCGGTCGAAGCGGCCTTCGAGTTGCCGTGCAAATTTTTCGCAACGTGCGGTCATCGCGTGTGCCTTGCCATCTGGATGCGCGGGACGACCGACAACAAATGCATTCGGCGTCCAGTCTGTCACCAGAACGCTGATCGCGGCAAAACGCCCATCGTCGTTGGTGGCATCAATCGCGGTTAGCGGATTTGCGGTTTCGGTCAGATCATTGCCGATGGCCACACCAATGCGGCGTTCGCCAAAATCAAAGGCGAGAAAGGTCTTGCTGTTCACGCGTGACCCGCGACGTTGGACAGTGCAAACTTGGAAATGCCGAGACGCTCGATGGCGGCATCGAGCAGGCCTTCCGGCGGTATCTCAAACAGCATTTCGGCATCCGCGGGCACCGTGAGCCATGCGTTGGCCGCAATTTCTTCCTCCAGCTGTCCTGCGCCCCACCCTGCGTAACCGAGCGTGAGCAACCATTCGCTGGGGCCGTTGCCATGCGCGACCGCTTCGAGAATGTCCTTGGACGTGGTCAACGACAGCTCGTCGCTGACGACGATGGACGAATTCCACGATCCATGCGAGCGGTGCAGCACAAAACCGTGCTCCACGCTGACCGGGCCACCAAAATGCACCTTGCGCTGCGACAGCGCGAGATCGGACACGACGATCTCGATCTGCTCGAACAGGGATTCCATGGTGAGATCAGTCGGTCGGTTGACCACCACGCCCAGCGCGCCGCGCTCGTTGTGCTCGCACAAATAGGTCACCGTTCCCTTGAAATTGGGATCGGCCATGGCGGGCATGGCAATCAGGAAGTGACCGGCGAGGCAACTGCTTTCCATAAGTGAATATTCTACGTGGCAAGCCACGTTCAGCGTGACTGGCAAAATAGCAGAAACGCAGGCCAATAAGACCAAAAAAGACACAGCAATCAGGGAGCGGCCGGCGAACTGGACTTTACCCATGCTTCACCGCTCCGCGCTGTTCTGGTTTCGACGCGACTTGCGTTCATTCGACAATGCCGCTCTGCACGCCGCGCTCACGAACGCGGAGCGCGTGCACTGTGTTTTTGTGTTTGACCGCGAAATCCTCGATGTGCTGGAAGACAAGGCCGATCGTCGCGTTGAATTTATCTGGGAAAGTGTTGTGGAATTGCGTGCCGCGCTGGAAGCGCTGGGCGGCGGGCTGCATGTGCTTTACGACCGGGCACGCGACGCGATTCCGAAGCTTGCGCAGATGCTGGACGTTGACGCGGTGTTCACCAATCACGACTATGAGCCGCAGGCGGTCGCGCGTGATGCCCATGTAGCGCAGCAACTCAAGGCGAAGGGCATCACTTTCGAGACGCGCAAGGATCATGTGATCTTCGAGAAGGAAGAAGTGCTCACGGGCGCTGGCAAGTTCTTTTCGGTGTTTACGCCGTACAAAAATGCCTGGCTCAAGCGGCTGGAGGCGTTTTACGTGAAGCCGTATCCGGTGCAAACGCACAAGGGGCGGCTCTGCGTGGCTGCAACTGGCGATT
>CAYMSY010000743.1:0-1670 GCA_964393195.1 uncultured Alcaligenaceae bacterium
CCGTCGCCTCGAACGTATGTGCGCCCGACGACAGCGCCTCGGCGTCCGCGAGCGCATCGCGGGCGACCTGTGCGAGGTCAATCTGCGTCGCCTCGGGCGGCAACTGGTCGTTCTCCAGTCGTGCCAACGTAAGCAGATCTTCGACCAGCCGCCGCATGTTGGTCGTCTGATTGCCGATCAGTTGCAGATAGCGGGTGCGCTCGGCCTCGTCAAGCGGCAAATCGGTGAGCGTTTCGACAAATCCGCCGACCACGGTAAGTGGTGTGCGCAATTCATGCGACACGTTGGCCACGAAGTCACGGCGCATGCGGTCGAGTTTTTCGCGGTCGGTGACGTCGCGCGTGAGCAGCAGGCGGTTGCCACTGTCGCCAGCGGCGCCGCCGGTTTCGCTGCCGCGTTCAAGATGGAACAGGATTGAGCGGCCGCCGAGCGAAACAACCGGCTCCGGCTGCGCATCATCGGCGAGATAGGCGGCAAATTCCGGCGCCCGGATCAGCTGCGCGATCGGCTTGCCCATGTCACGAAACGCATCGAGCGAATGCATGACCAGCGCGGCCTGATTGCACCAGATGATGCGCCCGCCGTTATCGAGCAGGAAGAGCCCGTCGGGCACCGCGTTGGTGATCTGCTTGCGTTGCGCAATTTCGGCGTCGCGGTCCTTGAGGCTTTGTTCGCCTTCTTTCAGCCGCGTGCGCACAATGGACATCGCGTCATCGAACGAACGATCGACCGATTCCGGTTCACGCAGCAACCCGGCCGCCGCACGATCACGCTTGAGCACTTCAACCAGCAGCCATGCGCTGGTGGCGGCGAGCGCGACCACTGCGATCCACGGCGTCCACACGAACGACAGGACGATGGCGACGAGCGCGATGGCGACGACGGTCTGGCGGGTGGCCTTCATGCAACGAGTGTAGCGGGCGCTGTCAGGGCATCATCGCGCTGAATATGACGACGCAAGCCGGACGCGACTAGACTGGCGCGTGCTTGCGCAGCCGGTAGCCGCCGCCGCGCACGGTTTCCACCAGTGCGTCGTGACCGGACGGCTCCAGCGCGAGGCGCAGGCGGCGCACATGAACATCCACCGTGCGCTCCTCGATAAACACATGGTCACCCCAGACGCCGTCGAGCAGCGCCTGTCGTGTCATGACGCGGTCCGGCCGCGCCATCAGGAAGCGCAGCAGGCGAAATTCGGTCGGACCGACCTTGAGTTCGTTACCGTGCCCGATCACCCGATGCGCCACCGGGTCCAGCCGCAGGCCGGCCACTTCGATGGCCTCTTCGCTGGCGTCCGGCGCCGCACGACGCAGCAGCGCCTTGATGCGCGCGACCAGTTCTTTTGGCGAAAACGGCTTGGTAACGTAGTCGTCGGCGCCGACTTCAAGCCCACGTACCTTGTCGTCTTCCGCCGCACGGGCGGTGAGCATCAGAATGGGCAGGTCTTTCGTGCGGTCGTCCTTGCGCAACTCGCGCGCAAAGTCGATGCCCGATTTGTCGGGCAGCATCCAGTCCAGCACCACGAGGTCGGGCAGCGTTTCATCGACCAGGTCGCGGGCGTCAAGCACGGCGTGTGCAACCTGCACGGCGTAACCGGCGTGCTTGCAGTGCAGGGATACAAGCTCCGCAATCGCGGGCTCGTCTTCGACAATCAGGATGGTGGCTGGCATAGG
>CAYMSY010000744.1:0-1668 GCA_964393195.1 uncultured Alcaligenaceae bacterium
GCCGAAGGCTACGTCGTATTCGCTCCTTTCCATGCCGATGCGCGCTATTCGCGCATCCACATCGACGACGTCAGCGACTATTTCTACGTGCTCACGAAATACGAAGAAATCGCCGAGATGGAAGCCATCCGTCCGCTGGGTCTCAAACAGGGACTGGACTATCTTCTGGGCAAGCCGGAGTACGCAAACGCCATCGATCAGGACCAGATCGCAGGCTTTGGCGCCTCACTCGGCGGCATGGCCATGATGCTGGTGCAGGGTGCAAAACTCACGACGAGCTGGGGCGGCGCCGAGCGTGTCATTGTGCGCGACAACCGCTACAAGGCAATCGTTGGCTATGTGCCTTACTCCGGTCAACCCTTCCTGCCAGCCTTTGGCGACAGCAATGGCGGCGTGCGCTCGGTACGCGTACCCTACCTTGGCATCGGCGGTACGGCGGACATTGTGGCGCCGATCAGCCGCACCTCGCAGATGATTGAAGCCTTGAGCGGTTCGAAATACTTCGTAACGATCGAGGGCATGGAACACGGCTTTCGCGTGCAGGACGCAGCGGAAGTATTTGGCTGGACCTTTGCCTTCCTGAAAGCGCACCTGTCGCGTGATCAGGCGGACCGTGTCGCATTCAACGCAATCACCGACGTGCCCGGCGGCTCCGATGACCGCGTCAAGATCCGCAAGACGCTGGCCTGGGGTTCCCGTGATGAACTGGAGGTCGTGGAATTCTTCTCACCGGGGCCGAAGAAATACTTCATGACCGGTCGGCCCGAAGAAATCGCCAGTCTGGACGCATTTCCCGCGATCTGGCAGCGGACGGGCCAGCGCTTTGCGACGCATCGACTTGACGCGCCGCTGGGTGCGGAAATGTGCCGCTTCTGGGCCAACAACGGAACAACGCTTAATACGCACTTCTACAGTACGCTGCCGTCCGACTGCAACCTGCTGCGCGGGCAGCCCTGGGCGACCGACGAGGGCTACGTGATGCGTGCGCAGGAACTCATTACCAAAGGCTTGCCCGGCAGCGTCGCTGCGGTGTGCGCACCGGACGCCGTGAAAGTGATCCGTCTGTTCAACAAGACCACGGTGAATCACCGCTATGTCAGTGAGGATCTGCTCGCCCGCATGACGCTCACGCCCGAGTGGGTTGTCGACGGCGCGGTCTTCTGCGCGGCAAAATATGGCGATTGACCCGATGTCGGGAAATCGTGAGGGATTGTTGATGAAGTTGCATTTGCTGGCTGTTTCGGCAGTTGTTCTGGTGCTGTGCTCTGATGGTGCTGCTGCTCAAGACGCGCCAGGCTGCGACAGGGACGGCGACAAACCCTGCGCTACTGCGAATGTCGTTAACAGCCAGGCGCGCAAGGATGCGCTCGGTGTTGATCAGCGCCTGGTCAAACTTGCCAAGAACGACACATCGACGCGCGCGAAAGGCGGCAACCCGCCACGCACCGTTGTCGACAAGTCAAAGTCGGCACAAGGCACGAAGGCCGGTGCCAAAAAGCACAAACACAAGCGCAAGAGTTCCACCGCGCAGTCTTCGGCATCGCGCGCCAAGTCGCACGATACGGTAACGCGTGAACCGAAGCGCACGCAACGCTGATTGCATGATGCCGTGCCCGGTCACACCGATGTGCGTCCGCGTCCGGATTGGTGCAACCGTCTCTGCCGGCG
>CAYMSY010000745.1:0-1659 GCA_964393195.1 uncultured Alcaligenaceae bacterium
GCCGTGAAAGCCGTCGGCGCCGATGATGTAGTCGCAGTCGATGCGCACGACGTCGTCGCCGCTGCGGTAGGTAACGTAAGGCGCCTTGCTGGTCAGATCATGCGGCTGCACGTCTTCGGCGTTGTGAATCACAGCACCCTTCATGCGGTCGCGTGCCTCGTAGAGATCGCGCGTCAGCTCCGTCTGGCCGTACACCACGACCGAATTGCCGCCGCTGTACTTGTGCAGGTCCATGCGCTTCATGGCGCCGTTGTTGGCGATGAAGAAACCTTCGTGAATCTCGCCTTCGCGGTCCATGCGTTCGCCGCACTGCGCTTCTCGCATCAGCTTGGCGAAGCCGTGCTCTAGCACACCGGCGCGGATACGGCTCAGGACGTACTCGCGGCTTTGCCGTTCGAGCACGACGGTGTCAATGCCTTTCAGGTGCAATAGCTGCGAGAGCATCAGACCCGAGGGGCCGCCGCCAATGATGCAAACCTGTGTTTTCACGATGTCCTCCTGTTTTGTACCGCGTCGCCGTCTGGCGCATTGTGGATGAACTTTAGACTGGGCACCGGTCTGTTGGAATGGTCAGATTCGGCCAATACTTGTACGATTCGTACATGACATCAACGAACCAACCAGATAGCGGAAACATCCTCAACTACAACCTGTTCGGGGAGTCCGCCCATTTGCCGGATGTGCTGCACTGCGAAACCATAGCGGCACGCTCGGTGCTGCACGACTGGGAGCTGGCGCCACACCGCCACGACCGGCTGCATCAGTTGCTGCTGCTGACAGCGGGCAAGGGCACGGTACAGATCGACGGCCAGATGCATCCGTTGCTGCCGATGTCGCTGGTCAATGTGCCACCCGGAGATGTGCACGCTTTTTCCTTTCAACGCGGCACCGAAGGCTGGGTGACCACGCTGGCGACCGAGTTGCTTGATGAAATCCTGAGCGGCGTCGGCGATGTACGGCGGGCGCTGGGCAGGGCTTTCGTGGTAACCATGCCCGACGACGCACGGCGGCTGATGGCCGGTATCGCCCGCGAGTTCGCAGGCCGCGGGCCGGCACGGGCGCTGCTGCTGCGCGGACTGGCGAGCACCTTGCTGGGGCTCGCGGCGCGGCATGCGCCGGCGGTCGCGCAGGTGAGTTCTGACTTGACTGAATCACACCTGTTTGCGAAGTTTCAGTCGCTGCTGGAGGCGCACTTTGCCGAGCACTGGCGGGTGACCGACTATGCCCGCGCAGTTGCGGTCAGCGCCACACATCTGAGCCGCATCACCCGCGCCGCGACCGGCAGGCCGGCCTCGGCACTGATCGACGAGCGCATCATGCGCGAGGCACGGCGCTATCTCGTCTACACCAATCAACCGGTCGCGACGATCACCTATGCGCTGGGGTTCAACGATCCGGCGTACTTCAGCCGCGTGTTCGCTCGGGTCACGGGCATATCGCCGCGTGCGTTCCGACAATCTCTCGCACGTCCGTAAGGGTTTCGTCGCGCTTTGCGGCCTGACAGCTTAACACTGTAACCCCTATTCAATAAGGGCTCGCCATATAAAAACGCATAAAGTCGACTTTTTGCGATTTCAAGCGATACGCCCTATTAAATGGTCATTCCATGGAAAAGTTGATTAACCGTTGAATCCTGTTTGTCCGCTTGCGCGACACGTT
>CAYMSY010000746.1:0-1639 GCA_964393195.1 uncultured Alcaligenaceae bacterium
CCAGCGACGACGGCGCGAACCAGACCATCGCCATCGGCGCACGCACCTTGCAGCCGAACTTGCTGGTGATCGCGCGTGCCAAGAGTGAGCTGGCGCAGAGCAATTTGTCCTCATTTGGCGGCGTGGAAGTCATCAACCCCTTCGAGACACTGGCTACCAATATCGCACTCGACCTTGATGCACCGGATGTGTTGCGCCTCGAAGAATGGCTGACGGGGTCACCCGGCTCGGAATGCCCCAATCGCCTGGGCTTGCCAGCCGGACCGTGGGTCATTGTGGGCTATGGGCGGTTCGGCCGCGCAATCGGCAAGGTACTTGATGATCGCGGCATCGAATGGCGCGCGGTGGATCATCATGAGATAGAGGATCCGCCATCGCGCCGAGTGCTGGTCGACGACGATACCGAGCATGCACTGGGTGACGCTGACGTCCGGAATGCGGCCGTGGTGGTTGCCGGAACCGACAATGATGCGAGCAACCTGGCCATCACCACGCTCGCCCGCCGTGCCAATCCCGCCATTTTTGTCGTGATTCGCCAGAACCACGTCGCGGACCGCGTGCTCATTCGCGCTGCACGCGCCGACTTGCGTTTCGTGCAGGCCGACATCATGGTTCACGAGTGCCTCCAGCTCATTACAGTGCCGCTGCTGCGCACGTTTCTCAAACGCGTCGCCGACGAGGGCGCCCGATCGGCAACGTCAATGCTGGAGACCATCCAGCAATCACTCGGGACCAAGGCGCCTCGAGCCTGGACGTTCCACTGCGACGTCATGCAACCGGGGATGTTCGCCGCGTTCTTCCAGAGCAGTGGGGCGCCGTTCGAGATCAGTCACCTGCAAACCGATCCCGTAACAAGTGGTGAACCGCTCGCCTGTCTGCCATTGATGCTGGTGCGTCATGGTGTCGTGGGGTTGCTGCCGGAGTCCAGCACACCCCTGCAACCCGGCGACCATGTGCTTTTTGTCGGGAATGAGCACTCCCAGCATATGCAACAACGCTTTCTGACGGACGCCAGCGCCGTTCACTTCGTGCGCGATGGCATCGAAGTGCCGCGCAGCTGGCTATTCAGATACCTGAAACAACGACATCAGGCGCGCGGGCGGCGTGACGGCAGCTCGGCTTAGCCGCGTCACGCGCCTCAGACAGGCGTCGCAAGATTCAGGCGAACTCAATCTCGCCGTTCCTTGCGTCCACCTCAATCGTCGCCCCGGGTGCAAACTTACCCGCGAGCAACTCCTTCGATAGCGGGTTTTCCACTGACTGCTGAATCGCCCGTTTGAGCGGGCGCGCGCCGAACACCGGATCGAACCCCGCTTCGCAGAGCACATCAAGCGCGGACTCGGAGACTTCGATTTTGAGATCGAGTTTCGCGAGGCGTTCTTCGAGGCGCTTGAGCTGGATGCGTGCGATGCCCTTGATGTTGTCCTTGCCCAGCGCATGGAACACCACAATTTCGTCAATGCGGTTGATGAATTCGGGCCGGAAGTGGTTCTTCACTTCGGCCATCACCGCGATTTTCACAAGTTCCGACGGTTCGTCGACCATGCTCTGGATCTTCTGGCCGCCCAGGTTCGAGGTCATGATGATCACGGTGTTCTTGAAGTCCACGGTGCGGCCCTGGCCGTCGGTCAGGCGGCCG
>CAYMSY010000747.1:0-1636 GCA_964393195.1 uncultured Alcaligenaceae bacterium
CCAGTCCCAGTCGGGATCTCGCCGCCTGTGGCACTGCGCTCGTATGTCTTTGAACCGTCGACGCCCGCCAGCGACTCGTTGTACTTCGCCTCAATCCCTGCCACGCCCTGGCCTTCAGCATTCGTGTACCCAATGATGTTCGCGGCCAGTGATCCAGATGGGTAAACGCGCAAAGACGCGGGTTCGCTGTAGATGCCCGGAAGTTGAAGCGCGCGGATCTGATCCCACTTCTCGAGCTTGACCTTGCGGGCCAAGTACGCGAAGTGGACTTCCTTGCCAAGCTTGTTGACTGATCTTTGCAGCGAAGCAACGATCTTCTCTGCGGGTACCCCGACGATGGGAGATAGCTTCGCCGCATAGTCGGCCGGATTGTCGATGAGATACGGATCGGCGGTGATATCCCGAGCGGGGACGGATTGGGCCAACGCAATTCCTGTTGCGTCGTAAATCTTCCCGCGCTCGGCCGGCTGGATCACCTTCACCATGCGAGAACTCTGGGCCGTGCGCGCGACTGCGTCACCACGAACAACCTGGAGATCAACCAGTCGCGCGGCGAAGAGCGAAAAGACGAAGAGTGCGCAAAGCAAGAGAGCGCGCAGCCGCGGTCGACCGTCACCCAATCGGAAGGGAGCGGACATCGACCCGTAGATTCGCGATCCCGTGCGCGACCAGTAGTTGTCTTGGCCGTGTTCGTCGCGGTCATCCCAGTCATCGTCGCGACGGTTCCGCGGACGCCGCGGTGGTGAACTCAAACTCAACGGGTTGCCCCCTGCACGATCCCGACCGGCAGTTCACCACCGACCGGAGCTCCCGCGCCGGTTTCCGAGGTGAGTCCGGTCGTTGGCACTGATCCGACGGGGACTTCGCCCCCAACGGATCCGGCGCCCGAACCGACAGGTGTCTCGCCCACCACTGCCCCGGAACCAACGGGGAACTCGCCAGCGTATTGACCCGACGCCGCCGGAACCTTTGGCGCCTTGGGCTTGGCGGGCGGGGCGGGTGCCTCGGCCGGAGATGACTCTCCCAGCACCTTGCCATCTGACAAGCGCAGGAAGACGGGGCTGCCTGCGGCCACCATCCCAAGCTCCTTTGCCCGCTTCTCAAGTCCAATTGGTGATTCCGCCGAAGCAAGCTGGCCTGACAAGATCTGTTCTCTGACTGTCAGCTCACGCGCATTTTGGCGAATGTCCTGGAGCTGGAAGCTGTTTTCTGCGAGGGCGGTGTTCAGTATGAGCAAAGCCACCAAAGTCGCTGACAGGAGGCCGAGGACAAGTAGCAGGAACGCACCGTTACCCAGTCGAACCCGGCGACCGGCAAGAACCAGCCGAAGTGAACCGATACCCGTGCTTGGATTGAGCGCGCCGATGTTGATACCGAGCGGACCACTGGGGATCGCGGCTGCGCCACCGACCGACTGCGCAGTTCCCACAGAGTCCGCGGCCGAGGCACGCGGAGGCTTTGACGCGCTCTTTCGGGTCGCGCCCGGGCGAACCACTCGGGAACCCACACGAGAACGAATCGCCCCGGCAGACTCACGGAGGCGACGGGTGGAGATGCCGTCATGAGGTACAGCAGTCACGCCGCTACCCCCCTCACCCGTTCCGCGGCGCGTAGCTTGGCTGACGCTGCACGCGGG
>CAYMSY010000748.1:0-1627 GCA_964393195.1 uncultured Alcaligenaceae bacterium
CCAATGCCGTGGCCACGCGCGCTCTTGCGCAGGAACCAGCCAATTTCAACGGACGGCACCTTCCAGTCGAAGCCGTGAAACCCGGTGCCGCCGTAAAGCGTTTTCTCGTCGCTTGAAAAGATGCCCATGATCAGCGATTCACGGGTGATCCATTTGCCGGCCATGTTGCGGACATAGGCTTCGGCATCGTCAACGGTCGCATATTGTGCGGTCCATGCGAGCCATTGCGCCAGCTCCGCACGATCCTCCTCAACCGCTGCAAAGAACAGTGCGCCGTCACCGGGGCGATACGGACGCAGCACCAGTTTGTCGCTCTCGAAGCGTTCCGGCAATTCAACCAGCCGCGGGCGTTCAATGGCGGGCATCACGCCTCTCCTTTTCCGAGTCCGGCACCGGCCTTGAGCGATGCCTCGATAAAACCGTCCAGATCCCCGTCAAGGACGGCCTGTGTGTTGCCGGTTTCATAGCCGGTGCGCAGATCCTTGATGCGCGATTGATCAAGCACATAGCTTCGGATCTGGTGACCCCAGCCGATGTCGCTCTTGGTGTCTTCCAGCTTCTGCTGCGCTTCCATGCGGATGCGCATCTCATGCTCGTACAGGCGCGAGCGCAGGCGCTTCCAGGCAACGTCGCGGTTGCTGTGCTGGCTGCGACCGTCCTGACACTGCACGACGATACCGGTCGGGATATGGGTCAGCCGGACGGCCGAATCGGTCTTGTTGATGTGCTGACCACCGGCACCGCTCGCGCGGAAGGTGTCAGTGCGAACATCCGATGGATTGATTTCGATTTCGATCGAATCGTCAACTTCCGGATAGACGAAGACCGACGCAAACGACGTATGGCGACGCGCGTTGCTGTCGAACGGACTCTTGCGTACCAGGCGATGAATACCCGTCTCGGTACGCAAATAACCGTAGGCGAAATCGCCGGTGAGCTTGATCGACGCGCTCTTGAGTCCGGCCACGTCACCATCCGACTCCTCCAGAACTTCCACCTTGAAGCCACGCCTTTCGCCGTAGCGGCAGTACATGCGAAACAACATCTGCGCCCAATCCTGCGCCTCAGTGCCACCGGAACCTGCGTTGATGTCGAGGAAGCAGTTGGATTCGTCCTGCTCGCCCGAAAACATGCGTTTGAATTCAAGATCAGCGAGGATGGCGGTGATCTTGGCGACGTCCGCTTTGACGCTCACGAGCGTCTCTTCGTCCCCCTCCATCTCCGCAAGTTCCAGCAGTTCGGCGGCACCCTGCGTGTCGCGCGTCAACGTGTCGATGTTTTCGACGATGCCGTCAATCAGTCGCTTTTCGCGACCAAGCTCGCGCGCGTGATTGGCGTCGTCCCACACTTTGGGGTCTTCAAGTGCGGCGTTGAGTTCCAGCAGTCGGACCTTTTTGCGATCGTATTCAAAGTAACCCCCGAAGTTCATCCACCTTGCTGCACGCCGCAGCAATGGAGTTTTTCAGTTCACTGATGAGTTCTTCAACGGTCATGGCAATTCGATTCGCAGGCACGGTGGCAACAAAGGCAATTCCCGATTTTATCGGCGTACCGCAACAAAAGAAAAAGCCGGGCGAACCCGGCTTTGACATGTAGTGTAAGATAGGCGCTCAGTTCATCCTGCGGG
>CAYMSY010000749.1:0-1617 GCA_964393195.1 uncultured Alcaligenaceae bacterium
GGATTGGTCTGCTCGTCGGCACCGTGGTCAAACTCGTGCTGGTGTTCATGATGATAGGCATTTTTGTCGCGGCACTGCTATTGAACCGCTGACCAGCGGTGACGGATTGGCTATGCCACCAACCGCGCCAGATGCGCGGCTTTTCGCGCGGCGCGCGCTTCCGCGTCGCGAGCACGGGCATCGGCAATCAACGAGGAGAAATCAAGCGTCGCCGCCAGCGCGCAAATTTCTGCAAATCGTGCAGGGGTCGTGGCGGCGCGCCGATAGGCACGACCAAACCCGTCACGCACAATGAACTGCCAATCCACGAGCTGGCGGCGAAGCTCAACCGCGTCGTAGCGCAGCATGCTGCCGTTGCCGGCGAGCCACGTGGTGAGCGCATCGGTTGCGGCGCGTTCGCTGACGTCGTGATCGACCGGAATCGCGCGCGCCGCGTCAAACAGCATCGCGCCGAGCGTGGTTTCGTCGATGCTGCTGGGCAAGACGTCGCGCTTGACAGCCAGTGTCTGCACCAGTTTGCCGAGTTCTTCTGTGTTCATGATTGGTTCCGGGGTTCGAGTCAGCTCAGCGCGCATTTTCGTCATTTCGCGCGCCGGCAACAACAGGCCGGTCAGTGGCGAAAACTACGTGCGGACGCGAATCCCGGCCGCGCGCATCATCGCTTTCGCCTCGCCCACGGTGTGCTCACCATAGTGAAAAATGCTCGCGGCCAGCACGGCGTCCGCGCCGCCTTTGAGCACGCCATCGACCAGATGCTGCAAGTTGCCGACGCCGCCGGAGGCGATGACCGGAATGCTCACGGCATCGGCAATCGCGCGCGTGAGCTCAAGATCGAAACCGATCTTGGCGCCGTCACGGTCCATGCTGGTCAGCAGGATTTCGCCCGCGCCACGATCCGCGACCTCGCGTGCCCAGGCAATCGCATCCTTGCCCGTGGGCGTGCGCCCGCCGTGCACGAACACTTCCCAGCTGTTGCCTGATGGTTTTTTCTTGGCGTCAATCGCCGCGACCACGCATTGCGCGCCGTAAAAATGGCTCGCCTTGTTGAAGATTGACGGATCGTTAACGCCCGCCGTGTTGATACTCACCTTGTCCGCACCCGCATTCAGCAAGGGCCGCAGGTCTTCGGCCGTTTTCACGCCACCGCCGACGGTGAGGGGAATGAACACCTGCGACGCGACGCGTTCAATCAAGTCAAACAGCAGGCCACGCGCTTCAACGCTCGCCGTGATGTCCAGAAAACACAGCTCGTCTGCACCCTGATCGTTGTAGCGTTTCGCGACTTCCACCGGATCGCCAGCATCGCGCAAGCCGACAAAATTCACGCCTTTCACAACGCGACCGTCTTTGATGTCGAGGCAGGGGATTATTCGTTTACAGAGCATGCTGTGATTCTTGGAAGCCGTAGTCGCGCGGCACAGCGCTCTGTTCACAATGGTAACGGCAATCTGGGTCGACGCGTCGCAACCGATAAACCTCGTCCCACGCTGATTTCCAGTCTGCTTCCTCGCTAATAACGTTGCCCGGATACTTACCGTCTTCTTGTTTGAATACTTGCCAAATTGGGAGCTCGCTCGCCGCTGACTCTAGGTACGCATCGATAAACGTAGTGAACCA
>CAYMSY010000750.1:0-1613 GCA_964393195.1 uncultured Alcaligenaceae bacterium
TGCTTGAGGAACTCGGTTTTTCAGATGTACGCACTTTGCTCAACAGCGGCAACGCAGTGTTCGCCACGCCGCGTGCGCGCAAGCCTGAACTCATCGCGAAAGCGATTTACGATGCCGTCGCCGAACGCTTTGGTTTCGCGGTCGATGTGGTCGTCAAATCAAAAGAAGATGTCGACCAGATCGTCGATAGCAATGCGCTAGCTGCGGAGTGTGACGATCACTCAAGGCTGCTGGTCGTCTTCACGCAAAACCTCGCACTGCTACCGCCGCTCGCCGCACTCGCCTCGCTCGCGGGTGCAGGCGAGCGCCTGCTCGTGCAACCACAGGCTGCGTACCTGCACTGCGCGCAAGGCATCCTCGAAAGCAAGATTGGCAACGCGCTAGTAGGCAAGACCGGTCGCGGTCTTACTACGCGCAACTGGGCGACAGTGCTCAAGTTGCAGGAGATGCTGTAGCGTGTTCCTGCCATCTCGTCCCCTCTCCCCCTGCGGGAGAGGGCTAGGGTGAGGGGGCCGGTCGCTTAGTGAGTGTTGTCACGACCGCAGCTAGAACCAAAGATCGCGAATACACCGCGCATCACGCGGCAGATCATCAAATTTGTCGAGCCCGTCGAAATGATCAACCGGCAAATGCGCAATCGGTTCCGGCTCAGTCAACCGCATGTTCACCGCCATGCGCCGGCGCCCCGCCTCGTCCGCCTTCTGCCCGCGCCAGTGCGTGACGCAACCGCAATTCGGACAGAAGTGGAACTCCACCGAATCGCCACGGATGTAAGCCTTTGTCGGCCCCGAGACGGAGATGCCTTCGTCCTCGTAGTCGTACGCCCACAAAACGCCATAGCGCCGACAGACCGTGCAGTTGCAAGCCGTCACCGACTCCGGCATTGCGCGGAACAACCAGCTAACAGAGCCGCAGTGACAGGTGCCTTGGATCATTTGTGACTCCGGATTGGATTGGACGATTGGTAATGATTGCCCGAACCAACCGTCGGGTCAATCTGGCCGTGACGGTGTGACGCTATCAACCGTCGTTTGCAGTTGACCACGAAGACGAAAGCGCGGCATCACTGCGAAAACCAGAAGCAGGGTGATGTAAACAGAGCCTGAAACTTTGTCCCGGCTGGCGAGAAACTCAGCCAGTGTTTGGCTCTGGATAACCATCGCCAGGCCAAGTTCTGCGCAGACCAGCAAGGTGAGCGCGATAAATCCAGCCGCCAGATAGTGACCCGCAGTACGAATGGCCGGAAAGCGCCGCAAAATGTACCCTGCGCCGAAGAAAATCACAGTAGCCATGATGGGCATCTCGGCTAGCTCCGCCCCGCGTTCGCCAATGCGTGGTACCAGAAATGAGACCCGAGACACACCGAGCACGAAGCCGCTAGCCATCACGATGGCGAAGTATGAGAGCGCGGCAAGAATCGTCTTGTTCAAGGGCAAGTTAGCTTGTCGATCACTTGCGAAGCGTAGTGCAATACGCTGCTTTCTGCGTTTCAGACCCAACTAGCGTTCTGTGCAGGTAGTTGTTTGACTAGAAAACCATTTTAATGGACAATTATTCCATTATGTTGGATTTCAATGATTCTGCAAGTGACAATCTGAACCAGCGCATTGCCC
>CAYMSY010000751.1:0-1610 GCA_964393195.1 uncultured Alcaligenaceae bacterium
CGACGACTGGCCGCCGGTGAACAGATGGATGCCAAGCTGTTGATTGAAAAGGGGAAATCCCCTACAATTGTCAGCTTGCTTGAAACAATTCAGGCGCAGGTTCAACCCGACGTTGAACGGCAGATTCGGCTTCGCGACACGCAGGACAAGTCCCGCGTCGCCGCGCCGCTCAAACCCGCCGTTGACGCCATCGTGATTGACAACGCAGCTCACAGTCCGGAAGAGACGGTGGACGTGGTGTTGTCACTCTGGAATTTGCGCTGCCATTGAGTCAGCGCAAGCGGGGGGATGATGAACATCCGTCCGTGAATGGAAGGCAGATAAAAAACATCTGCAAATTCAACAACCTAACCTCTACTCCAAGGCAATGTCGCCGCGGCGAGAGCCAACCGAAAGTTACGAATGTCCGAAGAAAATATCAGCTTTGCCGATCTGTTTGAAGAGAGCCTTGTCCGTAAGGAAATGCGCTTGGGCGAAGTCATCACGGCAGAAGTCGTGCGCGTCGACTACAACGTTGTCGTTGTTAACGCGGGCCTCAAATCGGAGGCTTATGTTCCGATTGAAGAATTCAAGAATGATCGCGGCGAAGTTGAAGTAGCACCCGGCGATTTCATTCAGGTAGCGATCGAAGCCATCGAAAACGGCTTCGGCGAAACCAAACTGTCGCGCGACAAGGCCAAGCGCCTCGCCTCGTGGTACTTCCTCGAAAACGCGATGAACCAGGGCGACATCGTCTCTGGCATGGTCGTTGGCAAGGTCAAGGGCGGCCTGACCGTCATGACGCACGGCGTTCGCGCCTTCCTGCCAGGCTCGCTGGTTGACATGCGTCCAATCAAGGACACCAGCCCGTACGAAGGCAAAGAGCTCGACTTCAAGGTCATCAAGCTCGACAAGAAGCGCAACAACGTGGTGGTCAGCCGCCGCGCCGTGCTTGAAGTGTCGATGGGCGCTCAACGTGACGAGCTGCTGTCGACGCTCAAAGAGGGCTCAACGGTCACCGGTACCGTTAAAAACATCACTGATTACGGCGCATTCGTCGATCTCGGCGGTATCGATGGCCTGTTGCACATCACCGATCTGGCATGGCGTCGCGTCAAGCACCCATCGGAAGTGCTCACCGTCGGTCAGGAAGTTTCGGCCAAGGTTCTCAAGTTCGATCAAGAGAAAAACCGTGTTTCGCTCGGCCTCAAGCAATTGGGCGACGATCCGTGGGTCGGTCTGGCACGTCGCTACCCGCAAGGTACGCGTCTGTTCGGCAAAGTCACCAACATCACTGACTACGGCGCATTCGTTGAAATCGACGCAGGCATCGAAGGCCTCGTTCACGTAAGCGAAATGGACTGGACGAACAAGAACGTCAGCCCGGCGAAAGTGGTGTCCCTGGGTGACGAAGTTGAAGTCATGATCCTTGAGATCGACGAAGACCGTCGTCGTATTTCGCTCGGCATCAAACAGTGCCAGGCCAATCCGTGGGACGAGTTCGCTGCCAACTACAAGAAGGGCGACAAAGTCTCCGGCGCGATCAAGTCGATCACTGACTTCGGCGTGTTCATCGGTTTGCCCGGTGGCATTGACGGCCTTATCCATCTCTCCGACCTGTCATGGACCGT
>CAYMSY010000752.1:0-1314 GCA_964393195.1 uncultured Alcaligenaceae bacterium
GCGACGGCGTGGGTGCCGCGGCTGACGAAGAAGGCTCGACCGCGGCGGAAGTGGTTGTGGCCGAGGCGCTTTCGCTGCTGTCATCCCTGTTCATCGACCACGCGATGAGGCCGATTAAACCCGCTGCGGCCAGAACTGCTGCCGCCACCAAACCAACCAGTGCCGGGTTGCGACGCGATACGTGCCCGGTCGCGAGATCCTCGACCGACGTGCTGGCCGTTGGCTCACTGATGGCACTTGGCGTGGCTGCCACGGTCGAAGATGCTGGCGTGCGCATATCCACGGCTGGCGCTGGCTGACGTGGCGGTTCCGGCGCCGCGGCGGGAAGGGGGTTCTGTCGCGAACGGTCCGGGCTTGGCCGCAGCCTTTCGGGCTTGTCACTTGACGGTGCTGGCCTCGGAGTGGGTCGGGCGGGCGGGGCGACTACTGAGCTGAGACCAATACCGACGTCCTCCAGCTCGTCGGCCAGGGGCGGCAGATCAATTAGCGGTCGGCGGCCTTCGCCCGCGGCGGGCGGAGCGGCGGCGGGCACCGTGAGTAGTTCCCGATCGCCTTCCAGCTCATCGGCCAACGGGGGCAGGTCAATTAGGGGCCGCCGCGGCGACGGCGGCGATGGGGCCGCGACGATCTGGGGCGCCGCGGCCTCGGCCTGTTCGTCGAAGTCGAGGTCCCCATCAACAGCGGGCGCAGCCACCGCCGGCGCGGCCGTGGTGTCGTCGATGTCGTCGATAAACCCGATGGCGATGAAGTCGAGCACCGCTGCGTCGACGGCGTCGCTCCTCCGCATGTCCGGGTCAAGAACATAGGCCAGTTCGACCGGGAACCCGCGCATGCCGAAATGCGGAGCAGCTCCTGGCGTGGTGGGTCGGAACACGACGTCGGACACCCACACGAAACGTCCGGCGGAGTCCTCCCCGCAGCGCGCCGGAGTGAACTCATCGGGGTCGGCAGCCCGATCGCGAAGCGGCTCGTCAAGAACCGCGTAATAGACCGTCTCCCCCTGCGAGGTGGTCCGCATGCCGATCGTGTCGCCGGCCAATGGAACTGCGGAATGGAGGTCCGGAGGGCCTGATTCCAGGGCCGTCAGCATGAACCGCGACACTTCTAGAAAATACCGTGTGGGGACGAGGTCAAGGTGTCGGGCATCGTGCGCCGGTCGCCTTATCCGCCCTCGTCCGGTACTGGCGAGGAGTTAGCCACCTCTTCGTCGGCCAGCAGGGTGCGCAGCGTCGCTACCCCTTCCGTCCCCAACTGATCCCGCAACGCGGTCACCAGAAGCTTGGGCTCGGTGCCGAACTTCTTCAGCGCGAAGGT
>CAYMSY010000752.1:1393-1607 GCA_964393195.1 uncultured Alcaligenaceae bacterium
CATCAAGCTCTGCCAGCGCCGCACCTGTTCCTCGAGCGGCACACGTGCCAGGCTGCGGGCCTCGCGGATGGCGAGCTCGCCGCGGCGCAGCGAGGCCTGAAGCTCCGGGGCCAGCTTCAGTAGCGCCAGCCGCTGCGAGACCCACCCCTTCGTCTTCTGCAGCCGTTGCGCGGCCAGGGTGGCCTGGCCACACTCCTGGACGAGGACCTGGACG
>CAYMSY010000753.1:0-1171 GCA_964393195.1 uncultured Alcaligenaceae bacterium
CCGTCGGATGCGGGCTTGACCACAAAATTTGCATGAAACCGACTCAAAGCAGTTTCCAGGCTTGACCCCCCGTGTGGCCGGTCGTTTCAGCAGCAGGTTGTGATGTCAAATCGCGTCACTGCTCACACCATCAGGCACCCGTCAGTGCGAATGGGAGAGGTACGTGCGCAAGTCAGGTCAAGCGATCGAAATGAGCCGCTGTTTTTCGCGCCGGTGCTTTGAGGCAGTAATGGCAAGCATGTTCTTCCTCGCCACGAGTCAGGCAAACGCCGCCATTCCGGCCGCTGAGCGACAGGTGTTGCAGGACATTTACACGCAAACCAACGGAGCGAGCTGGACCGGACAGTCCGTGCCGTGGACCGGCGCGGCGGGAACCGAATGCACATGGAGCGGCGTTACGTGCGACGTGACGCAGAGTTCGGTGACCGCAATCTCGCTGGCACGGTTCAACCTCACCGGCTCGCTGCCGAATTCGCTCAACCAGTTGATCTCGCTGAACACCTTCAACGTCAGCGGCAATCGCATCACGGGCGCAATCCCCTCGCTGTCCGGCCTCGTCAATTTGCAGTATTTCGACCTGTCGCGCAACGAGTTGAGCGGCTCGATTCCGTCATTAGCCGGTCTGAACTCGCTCAGGGACTTCAAGGTAAACACCAATATGCTGACCGGCCCGTTGCCGTCGCTCGCCGGGCTTGGCAATTTGCGCGTTATCGATGTCGCGCACAACCAGCTCAGCGGCGCGATACCGGACGTTCCGTCACCCAATAATCTCGTTGCCGATAGCTCGGCCTTGTGTCCCAACGACTTCTCCGCGAGCAGTAGCGATGTGTGGGACGCTGCGACACATGGCGCCTATCGCTGGTCTACGGCCTGCGAACACCCTATCGTTGTGACACCGGGTTCAGCGCCGCACGGAAGAATTTTTCCATCGACGCCACAGCGAATCGGATTTGATGAAACGTTCACTTTCGATCTCGAACCGGATGCCGGATACGGCGCTGCCGTGAGCAGCAACTGTGCTGGTGGTCAATACAGTGCTGCGGGCTATTCCGTGACGCACATCGCACTGATATTCATACCGCCACCCGGCCTCTCTTACGGCGATTGCACTGTCACGCCGATATTCGGCAACCAGCGTTTTAATGTGACTATCAGCGGTGGGCCACACGGC
>CAYMSY010000753.1:1181-1606 GCA_964393195.1 uncultured Alcaligenaceae bacterium
GCGGGGGCGTCGCCTTCGCGATGCAGGATTTCTGGCAGCGTTGCCCCGTTGGGCGTCCAGAATCTGTTGTTCGGCACCCGTCCCACGATGAACATTGTTCCTGATGCCGGTTATCGACCGATGGCGCGCAGCAATTGTGGTGCGACTTACCCGATTACGGTGGCCGGTACGCAGTGGACGCTGCCTGAACCGGTGCAGCAGGATTGCTGGATCGAGGTTACCTTCATGCGGGAATTTACGGTGACGCCGGTCGCGGGCGTGCACGGCACGGTTAGTCCCTCAACACCACAGACAATATCGCAGAACGCCGACACTTGGTTTGAAGTCGTTGCCAATCCCGGTTATCGCGTTGCGAGCGTGAGCGGTTGCGGCGGCGCGATCACGTACATGTACGCCGGTGGCGTCATGGCCAACTATCACACGGG
>CAYMSY010000754.1:0-1605 GCA_964393195.1 uncultured Alcaligenaceae bacterium
TTTAGCACTCTGCTTCGACAATGGTGACGCCGGGCCATCGTTCGCGATACTTTTTTTGCGCCACTCGCGCCTGATAGTTGGCGACACTGGCCCGCGCCGGGTTGTGACGCACCGTCATGGTGAATAAATCGTCGAGACCGATTGGTGCGATGACGTCAATCCGGTCGTCGTCGCCGAGATAAACACCCACCGAGGTCACATATTCCGGCCATGTAGCAACGGCTTCTGCAAGTGAATTCACGGGCGCAACGGCTTGCCCAAAATAGCGCTCGAACCACAGATGAACGCCGGCCTGATTGGTCACCTCCCACGGTACATCGGGCATCGCAGCTTCAAGCTGGCGTTGCAGGCGCTGGTCATGCTCAGTCGTGACGTCCGACGCATCGAAGTACGCCACGTCGACGTCAGACAACGCCGAGCGCTCCGCCTTGTCCGCCAGCGCGTCCCACACCAGGTTGCGCACTGCCCCAGCGCCGATGCACCACGATTGCAGGCGCAAACCTCGCACTGCCCGCAACGCGTCCATGAACCAGTCGCTCGCGGCGACGAGTGCGATCAGCGCGTCAGTGTGCGGCGACGCGCTACGCGGCAATCCGCTTCTCCATGAACACGCTCAACGGATCGTCGGGATAATCGCCGTAGCGCCCGCGTCGCTCGTAACCGGCGCGCGCGTACAGGCCGAGCGCTTCCGGCTGACGGATGCCGGTTTCAAGGCGCAGCACATGGCAATTGCGCCGTGTCGACTCCAGTTCGAGATGGTCGATGATGGTCTTCGCGATGCCGCGCCCACGTGCCTCGGGTCGCACATACATACGCTTGAGTTCACCATAGCCATCGAACAAAACCACGGCGCCGCACGCCAGCGCCGCGCCATCCGCGTCGCGCGCCACGACGAAAATCACGTTCGGTTGTTTCAGCGAATCAATGTCCAGCAGGTGATTGCTCTCGGCCGGATAGAGCGGCGCCTGGTACGCATCGAGATCGGCGATCAGGGCGACCACATCAGATTGATCAACAGGCTCAAGAGCCACGCGCAGGGTGGGAGTTTGAACGGATTGCATCCAGCAATGCTATCGCCTGTTTTGCGGCTCGCTGGGCATGATCAGCTTTTTACTGAAAACCCCATTCATCATGGGCTAACGTACTATAAATGCTTAAAGTCGACTATTGGCGTTTTTCACGCCTGAGCCCTGTTCAGACTCGCTCACAGCGCAAAGCTGACTATGCAAATAGCGGTATGCCGGGTTGAAACGCGGCACGCGCCTGATTGCAACGCGCACGCCGGATCGCGACCCGACCTGCAAGCGGACGATCAGTCAAACACCGGCGATTCAACGCCCAGTACGTTGTGCAGCTTGGTGCTGGTCGTGGTGTATTGCAGCGAGACCTTCTTGTCCGGGAAGATGTACTTCGCGGAGCCGAACGCAGCCAGCGCCGCCTCGTGGAAGCCAGACAGGATCAGCTTCTTCTTGCCGGGATAGGTGTTGATGTCGCCGATGGCGAAGATGCCCGGCACGCTGGTGGAGAACTTCTCGGTGTCCACCACGAGTTGCTTGCGTTCGATGTCCAGCCCCCATTCGGCGATAGGTCCGAGCTTGGGCGACA
>CAYMSY010000755.1:0-1605 GCA_964393195.1 uncultured Alcaligenaceae bacterium
AATGCTGGAATTGCGGCGCGCTGATGCCGCGATAGGTCAGCATGCGAACCCCCAAAACTCTATGGAAGCACCAACTTCACGGAGGCTTCAATATCTGGAGCCGTTGACCGCGGCGCACCGGCGACCACCGCGCCTGCGATCAATGCGGAGCCACGAAGACCCAACAGATAACGCAGAATCAATAGACCGTCCGTCGTTGCCTTGTATTGACCGTCTCCATCGACGTCGAGCGCGGGCCGGATAGCGTCAAGTTTCGCCTTGACCGCGACGGGATCGGTAATCGTCGCCGTGGCCGCCAGCGCGTTATCCGTAAGCGCATTGCCGGTAACGCCAAACAGGTACCGCTCAATCAGGAGTCCGTCTGTTGCGGCGTGATATCGGTTCGCGCTAATGCTCGCATCAACGTCCAGCGTCGCGCCAGGCGCGCCGTTGTGCGCGGCCCAGACATCGATTCGCCCCCAGCCGTATGTGTTGTTTGGCACAACTGTCGCGACGTTGCCGCAATTCGTGCCGGCGGTTCGGCGTACTGCCGTGCGCATGAAAGTACGTTTGATTGCGTCAGGTTTACCAACGAGCTCAGGATGCGCCGACATAAGCAATGCGGCCGCGCCCGCTACGTGCGGGCCAGCCATCGAGGTACCTTGAAGGCTGGAGTAACCGCCGCCGGGAACACTTGAACGCACCGCAAGGCCCGGCGCCGAAATGTCCGGCTTCATGCGATTGCTTGCGTCAACGGTGACTGGTCCCCGACTGGAGAAGCTCGCAATGTTGTCGGTCGAGCTGCTGGTCGCCCCTACAGAAAACGAGGCGTCATAAATGGCGGCAGGGTCGTTGACAGTTGAGCACGCCGACCCGGAATTGCCCGCGCTCACGACGACGAGAATTCCCGCGGCCTGCACGCTCTCGACAACCGTACGCAGGACATTGACATCCGTACAGCCTTCTGACGGCGGGCAACCCCACGAGTTATTGATCACGTGCGGCGCCTTTGCCGGATCGGGATTGACGTCGCTGAGATCGGTGGGCGCTATAAACCACTGAAAGCATTCGGCGTAGGTTGCAGGAGTACCGCTCCCCTGATCCATGTTGCGGCAACCAATCCAGCGTGCACCTGGGGCCACGCCAATCTGATTCGAACCACCGTCATCGCCAACCATGGTGCCCATCGTGTGGGTGCCATGAAGATCGTCGTCACACGCCACGATGGAGTCAGGTCCGCAAACACCGCCGCCGCTGTGTATCGCATCGTGCCAGTTGTAGTTGTGGTTCGCGGTATTGCCGATCGCGCCGCGGTACTTGCTGCGGATTGCGGGATGTGTCCAGTCGTAGCCGGTGTCAGCGCCTGCGACGACAATGCCCTGCCCTGTGTAGCCAGCTCCCCACATTGCCGGCGCCTGAATCTTGTTTACCCCCGCTTCAATGGCTGCAACGGCACCCGGAGCGACGGGCATATTCATACTTTGTCCGGCAACAGGTTCCGGTGCGGGTTTCGACAATGCGACGCTCGGGTTCGCCGCCAGCCGGGCCACATCGGGCCGCCCCACCAGTTCTTCCGCAAGAGCCGCGTCGCCACGGACCAGCACCATGTTGGCAACCCAGAATGCG
>CAYMSY010000756.1:0-1605 GCA_964393195.1 uncultured Alcaligenaceae bacterium
CAGCGGGCAGCACGTCAATGCGCAGGTCGCCGCCGGTCATGTCGTTGACCTTCTTGGCGAAGTCAAGCGCGTATTCGTGGAAGATGTCTTTTGCGGGCCATGTGCTTTGCCAACGCATGGTGATCGGACCCGCTTGGGCGCTGGAGAGCATCGGCGCGGCAATCGCGGCTCCGCCGACGGCCGTTGCGGTGGCCTGTTTTAGAAAACTGCGACGCGTGGAAATCTGCTCGGGCGAAGTCTTAGACATAGTGTCCTCCAATGATTTTTTGATGACGCCAACTGAACGGCAAATTATGGTTAGTCTGCGAAGAAATTGCTTAGTGCTAACCCTTGCAGAGCGCGCGGAAGTGGCGCGCACGCGTGCATTGCGCGCTTAAATCGAAACGCGGTGCGGGCACCACTTCGCGATCAGCACGCAGCGTGCACCCAACGCCAATCCACGTTTGCGTCAGTGGATATACAGCTTTATGGCGCGAGGGACAGCCAGATGGCCGTTTCCGGCTATTTTTTTATATTATCGACAATCCGTAAAATTGCGCTGCAACGACCGCCTGGCTGTCGTTTCAGCGCAAAAGCTGTAGTACGTACCGCGATGTCAGGGTGCGAACGCCGTGCCGCAGTTGGCGTTGAGCCATTCACGAATGTTGTTGTTCACGCCAGCGGGTGCGTTCCATTGACTGCGTGGCGCACCTGCGGCGACCGCGCCATTGGTCACAGCCGCACCGCTCAGTCCGAGCATCGCGCGGAGCGTGACGAGGCCGCCAGTGGTGAGCGAGGGGCTCGCGCTACCCGTCGCGGCCACGGTCGCCTTCGCGCTGTTGGCGTGCAACGCGGTCGCGGTCGTGTGTTGCGCGCAGGTGCCAGCGAGACCACCGAACGCGCTGCTATTGACGCCGAGGTAGCGACGCAACATGGCCGCGCCGTCGGTCGCGGCGTCGAGGATGCCGTTGCCGTCCACATCGAGATTGCAATTCGGAAACGCGCTGTCGAGCTGCGCGCTGAGATTGTTAGTCGTGGCGCCCACGCCCAGCGGAGACGGCACGACGGCCGCTGGAATGCGATAGCCCGCCGCACGTGGGTGGATCGAGCCGGTCCAACCCGCGGGGCCGCTGCAGCGATACGTGTTGTTCGTCGTCGTGCAGAGAATGTCCGGGCTTGACGTACACAAACTGAAACTGTTGATCGGTGTTGCGCCTTGCACGATGGTGCCAGTGACAGCAGCATCGCGCCAACGCGACACTTGGACTCGCACGTAATTCAACCCGCGCGCGCTGTAAGCGCAGTTGGTGTTGGTCGTACACGAAGCGGCCGCCGCACCGCAGCCTGCGGCTGTGCTGGCGCAGGCCTCTTGCGGGGTGTCGGGCGCAACGCCCGCAATCGTTCCCGACACAAGGCTGAGACCGCACGAGAGACCGTCCGGCGAGATGCGAATGCCGGGATGCGAGAAGCAGGGCAAGTTTCGATTCACGTACGCGATGGACATGATGTCGCCGTGCGTGGGCATGTGACAGTAACCATTCGGGCAGTTCGGCGCGTTGTGGCCGTAGCCGAAGCCGAAACCGTAGGAAACAGGCGGCGGGAGCGCGCCGGGTGAATCGACGAGAA
>CAYMSY010000757.1:0-1597 GCA_964393195.1 uncultured Alcaligenaceae bacterium
TGGCTTAACGACCATGCCGTCAGCGCCATAGCTCTTGTCGAGCTGGAATATTTGTGTCGTAGCAACGCCCGCTGCATTCCAGCCGATCCAGGTTTCAACCGTGGTTGCCGCACACTGTACGTCGCCCGATGCGATCGCAAGGTGACGATCCTTCTGCGGAATCTTCTTGATCGATACGTCAAGTCCGTGTTTCTTGAACAATCCAGCCTCTTTGGCCAGTGTTAGCGGGGCGAATCCGGTCCAGCCGGAGATGCCGATGGCAACCTTGGTTTCCTGTGCCATCGCGGGGACGGCGATAGCGGCTACGAGGGCAAGTGCGATGAGGGGCTTTTTCACGGTCAGTTCCTTTCGTTGAATACTTCTGTCAGACGGGGATCCAGAGCGCCGGCAGGTCATGCTGCGAGGGCAAAGAGCGAAACACTCTGGACAATGCACCGTTGCGAACCAGCAGTGTCGCACGTTCAATCTCGGGTGCCATGTAACGGTCCCGTTCAATGGATTTGCACTCTGAGCGTAGCAAACCGTGTGCCTCTTCGAGTGCGCTGGAAGATTTAAGCGGTCGCAGGAAATCGATTCCCTGCGCGGCTGCCAGCAGTTCGATGCCCAGAATGTGCGACGTGTTCGCAATCATGGTCTGCAGTCGCCTTGCCGCAAACGTGGCCATTGATACGTGATCCTCCTGATTGGCAGAGGTCGGCAGACTGTCCACGCTGGCCGGATGAGCAAGAGACTTGTTTTCGCTCGCGAGCGACGCCGCAGTGACGTGCGCGATCATGAAGCCGGAGTTGAGACCGGCATCCGCCGTAAGAAATGCGGGAAGTCGGGAGACCCCGGCATCAATCAGCATCGCGATGCGGCGCTCCGCAATGGCGCCCACTTCTGCGATTGCAACGGCCATGGCATCACATGCAAGCGCGACCGGTTCCGCGTGAAAGTTGCCACCAGAAATCATTTCGTGCGTATCGCCGAACACTAGAGGATTGTCTGTGACTGCGTTGGCCTCGCGCAGCAGTACAAGCGCCGCGTGGCGCAGCTGATCCAGGCAGGCACCGACGACCTGTGGCTGGCAACGCAGACAGTACGGGTCCTGTACCCGATCATCGTCTTCTTCATGGGATTGACGAATTTCGCTACCCGCCAGCAGTGCGCGGTAGTATTTGGCAACATCAATCTGTCCCGGCTGCCCACGCACCGCATGAATTCGCGGATCGAACGGGCCGTCGCTGCCGCGTGCGGCGTCGACTGTCAGTGCACCGATGACGAGTGCGGCCTCAAGTACCGGTTCAAACGTAAGCAGTGCATGCAGCGCCAGCGCGGTCGACGTTTGAGTGCCGTTTATTAGCGCAAGCCCTTCCTTGGCGGCAAGCTGAAGTGGTGCGATGCCCGCCTTCGCGAGCGCGGTTGCCGCGGGCACCCGTTGCCCTCCCTCCAGCATCTCACCCTCTCCTATGAGAGCGAGCGTCATGTGCGAAAGCGGAGCCAAATCGCCCGAAGCGCCGACCGAGCCCTGGCTCGGAACGTAGGGAATCAGTCCGGCGTTGTAAACCGCGAGCAAAGTGTCGACCACCACTGCGCGTACGCCCGAGTAGCCGCGCGC
>CAYMSY010000758.1:0-1592 GCA_964393195.1 uncultured Alcaligenaceae bacterium
TCGTTGGCATATGTGTTGCGCCCCTATCAGGTGGTACGAAGTCGAAAGCTCAATCTGCCTGCTGATCAACGCGTTGCACACCGCAATTCAAACTGAACCGGAGGTCATCATGGAGCATGGTTGTAGTTCCGGGACTGGCCGTTGCGGCTGCTCGTCAGGCATCGGTGCTGAGCCCACGTTGAGCCAAATCACCCCGGATACGGCATTCGTGCCTGAACCTGGAACAAGCGGGCGGGTGGCGAGCGTCAACGACGTTGCACTGCACGCGGTGGGCGATTGTCCGGACGCCGATACCTTGCGCCAACGAGCGTACGGCGAACTCCTGCGACAAGAGGCTATCTCGTCAGGGTTGCTGGCGGCCACCGACATTGCGACGGACGATGGTATCCAAAGTGAGGACGCTGTTGCAGCGATTGAAGCATTGCTCGAAAGAAGTCTTTACGTTCCCGTTGCTGACGAGGCCGCGTGCAAGCGCTATTTCGATGCGCAGCGCAACCATTTCCAGACGGGCGAGCGCATTCACGCGCGGCACATTTTGTTCTCAGTAACGCCCGGCGTCGACGTCGTTCAATTGAGAAAGCGCGCCGAAGCGGCTTTGCTTGATGCGCGTTGCCGTGACATTCATGCACCGGAAAAATTCTCCGAGCTCGCCGCAAGTCTGAGCAACTGTCCAAGCGGGACATCCGGAGGCGACCTTGGCTGGATAACGACAGCTGACTGCGCGCCCGAGTTCGCTCGCGAACTGTTTGGTCACGCCGAGGTGGGCGTACTGCCGCGGTTGGTGCATAGCCGGTTTGGCTTGCACGTCGTTGAGGTGATCGCTCGGCGACCGGGTACTGCGCAGGATTACGATTCGGTTCGCGGAGCAGTTGCTCTCGCCCTCCAGCAGCAGACATACATTACTGCTTTGCGTCAATACCTGCAGTTACTCGCATCGCGCGCACGAATTGACGGGCTTGACCTGGAGGCAGCGGAATCGCCACTGGTCCAGTAGCGACGAAACACTGCCTGCCGTAGCGCAAACATGGATCAACCTGATGAACTCCTGCAGCGGCTCCGACGCTTCCACGACGACTACTTTCCCGGTGTTCAGGACCGATTCAAGAGTCTGGTTACCGAGGGGCAGCATCCGTCGATCCTGTTCATCGGATGCTCGGACTCCCGACTGGTGCCTTACCTGCTCACAGGTACCGGGCCTGGTGAACTGTTCATCGTGCGAAATGTGGGTGCCTTTGTTCCGCCACATGACGGTTCTGCGGGCTACCACGGCACAGCCGCCGCCATCGAGTTTGCGGTGCTCAATCTCAACGTCTCGCGCATCGTAGTTTGTGGCCACAGTCACTGCGGCGGCATTCGCGCGTTGTATGACGAGATTCCGTACGCTGCCAAAAATCTTGCCGCATGGTTGGAGCTCGCGCGCGAAGCCACACTGCCGGTGCAGATTACGCCGGAAGCGCTACGGCGCACCGAGCAGCGCGCTGTCATCCTGCAGTTGGAGCGACTGATGGACTATCCGATGGTGCGCGAGCGCGTCGAACTGGGAACGCTGGCGCTACACGGCTGGCACTACGTAATCGAAGACGGCGAGGTGC
>CAYMSY010000759.1:0-1591 GCA_964393195.1 uncultured Alcaligenaceae bacterium
CCGTATTACGGCGAACGCGCCGATTTCGAGCGGGTGCTGGATCTGGTGGAGGACGGTTGTGACGGTTTGCTCACGCACCTGAAAAGCACTATGGCTTTACGCTGAAAGGCGCATTCACAATGGGCTCAGCGCTTGTTTTGGCCAATAGTCGATATGTTGCGTTTTATGGGCCTATGCCCCATGAAATAAGGGTTTCAGCGAAAAGCTGATAGCGAAAATCTACTTCTTCTTTTTCGCCAGCGCGTTCGGCGTCGGCTCGCCAATTTTGGTCAGCGTATTGCGGTCGGTGTGGTGGAACAGTTTGCGCTGACCCTTGACCTTGATCTGGGTGTCCTGATCGTAGGACCAGGTGCCATCGGCGTTGATCGTGACCTTGATGTGCCACGCGACGGTCGTGAACGCGTGTTCTAGGAACGGGTTGGAGATGATGCCGTTGCTCAGTTCGCCGCGCTTGGCGACGAGTTCAAAGCTCGTGGCGTCCGGGCTCGCGGTGCCGGTCGCCATCGCGATCTGGCCGCGCGGGATGGCGAGCGTGTGCAGGATGTTGCCGGTCGCCGGCTCCCACAACCAGTAGCCGAGCTGGTCGTGGTAGGTCTCCTTCTTGCGCGGTTCGGTGATGAAGGTGTGATAGCGCAGGCCGTAGAACAGTTGCGGGCCATTCGTTTGCGGGTCGATCGGCTGCAGCTCGTAGTGTTCGAGATAGGGCTTCTTTTCCGAGGCGCCGTCCTGCGGGTTGACGTCGACGCCTTTGCGGCCTTCCCAGACGCCGGCCATGCCCGTGAGCGGGCCCAGGTTCGCGAGCGTATTGCCGTCGACCTTTGCGGGTTCTTCGAGGATGTTTTTCGGGAATTTGGACATGGCCTTGGCTGGAGGAATGGAGCAACCGCAATGCTAGCGAGCAGGCTTGTTCCGGCGCGGGATCAAGGCAGCTTTTCTGTCAAAGCCATAAAAAACGGGGGCCTGAAGCCCCGTTTTGCCATTTATCGACTTTGCCGATTTATCGCGCTGAGCCCACACTGAATGGGCTTTCCGGTGAAAAGCCGTCAGGCCGCGAGCGGCAGCGCGCTGCGATCGACGAAACGGTCGGCGGCGTGCTGGTAATACGACGAGAAGTCGTTGAACGCGGCGAGTGCTTTCTCGACGCTCTGGTCGTCGCGCAATGCGAAGGTGGTGAAGCCTGCACGCGACAAAAGGAAGATCTGGTCGCGCAGCACGTCGCCGACCGCGCGCAGCTCGCCGATGTAGCGATAGCGCTCACGCAGCAGCGTGGCTGTGGAATAACCGCGACCATCGGCAAACGCGGGGAACTCGATGGCGATCAGCGCCAGCTTGTCGAGATCATTGGCGATGGTGGCCGGGTCGTCGGTGGGCGTCAGGCGCACGCCAAGCGCACCGTTGTCACCGACATGTTTCTGCCAGGTACCCGAGAACTCGCGGAATTCGGTGAGCGGCAGCAGCACCTTGGCGCCGACCGGAATGGCGCTGGCGTCGCCGGTGTATTCGATCCAGCCGTCGGTGCCGGCCTTGTCGACGAGACCGTAACGGTTAATTAGCTTCGGCATAAACGCGCTCCTTGAAGGGTTCGATTCCG
>CAYMSY010000760.1:0-1590 GCA_964393195.1 uncultured Alcaligenaceae bacterium
TCGCCGAGCGTATTCGGGATGAAGCCGTAATTGCTCGGATAGAGCATTGAGGTGTGGAGGAAGCGATCGACGAAGAGCGCGCCGGATTTCTGGTCGAGTTCGTACTTCACCGGCAGGCCGCCCTGCGGGATTTCGATGAAAGCGTTGACCTCGTAGGGCGGGTTCGGGCCGGGGGAGACGAAACGGATGTCCATGGACACCGCCTATATCGTTTGAATCGCGGTTCGTCATTGCAAGATGCTGCGGCGCGGCGCCCGATCTTGGCGCTTTAATCGTTGGCAACAGTGACCGGCTTGGGGATGCGGGAGGTGTCGCCGTACACCCGAACGCAGGTAAGCAGGCCTGCCTCGTCGCGCTCGCATATGTAGGCGTGCTGAACGACTTCGATGGTGCCGTCGTGGCAGACGTAGTTGAAGAGAGCCTCGACCACCGAATGACTATCGGTTCCGAACGCATTCATGAGTTCATAGCTCATGCTGCGAAAGCCCTTCATACGTTCAGCGAAGGCGAGTGCGATCGCCTGCTTAGAGTAGACCGGCATCTCGTTGTTGACTTGCACGGAGCAATCTTCGCGCATGAACGATGTGTATCGAGCCGCATCGCGCGACGCTATGGCGTCGGCGAAATCAAGGTGCCATTGGCGACCGTCTCTGCTGATTTGCCCGCGTGCGAACGACATGCCGACATTTTCCTCGCGCCGACGATGCAACGTCAAGCGGTGTTGGAATTACATCTCCTTTCGGAGCGGCGCCAAATCAGCAAAGTTCGGCGCGCGTTTTTGCGCCTTTGCTGCGAATGCTTCCATCATGTGCGGCGGCGAGAACATGCCAGCTTGCCACGTCGCGATGTAATCGAGCCCGTCGGCAATGGAATGATCGCGCGCGTGATTGATCATGCGCTTTGATCCGGCAACCGCGACGGGCGCTTTTTCTGCAATCTCGCGTGCGAGTTCCAGAACATGCGCAATCATCGCCTCTTGAGTGGCGAAGGTTTCATTTACGAGGCCAATTGCCTTTGCTTTTTCAGCCGGTAAGCGGCGGCCTGAATACGCAAGTTCCCGCACCCAACCTTCAGGAATGAGCTTGCAGAGACGCGGGAATGTTCCGACGTCGGCGGTCATGCCGATGTTGATTTCGGCGATTTGGAAGAACGCGTCTTCCGTACAAAAGCGGATATCGCAGGCGCTGGTCATGTCGACACCGGCGCCGATACAGCCGCCCTGCACAGCTGCGATCACAGGCACGCGGGCGTTGTCGAGGCAGTTGAACGTGCCTTGCAGGGTCAAAACAAATTGGCGGAAGGATTCGGCGCGCGTGTACTGGTCGCCGCCTTGGGCGCTGATGCCTTCGCCGTCGGTGAAGACGGAGATGTCCATGCCGGCGGTGAAGTGCTTGCCGGTGGACGAGATGACGATGACGCGGGCTTTGGCGTTGTCGTTGATGTCGTTCACGATCGCCGGGAGTTCATTCCAGAACGGACGCGGCATGGCGTTGAAGGCCTCGGGGCGATTCAAGACGATGTGGGCGACGTTGTCGTCGATGCTGACTTTGAAGCAGGTGGATTCGGTCATGGCGCGGGCTCCTGACGCTT
>CAYMSY010000761.1:0-1589 GCA_964393195.1 uncultured Alcaligenaceae bacterium
TGGCGAGCACGTTTGCGCCCAACTCTCGAGCTGCCAGATCAAGCAACAATGTTGCCATCAGTGGCCCGTGGACGACGAGCCCCCGATAGCGTTCGATGTCCGTCGCATAGGGGCGGTCATAATGTATGCGGTGGCTATTGAAGGTTAGCGCCGAATAGCGGAACAAGAGTGGTCGCGACGGTGTCAAGGCGCGGTGCCATTGCCAAGCCGCCAAATCCGGGGAGCCTGCGCCACAGGGCGCTGCTGCGGCGTTGGTCGCTTCGCGGTACACAATTGTCTGACGTTCGCTGACCGCCAAAATGCCATTCGCATGAGTCCGGTGATCGATGGTCACGAAAACGAGCGGTCCGGTTCCGCCCTGCTTTTCGTCAACCGCGGCAATAGTCGAGCGCCTCTCGATCTCCGCACCTACATGAATGGGCGCGTGAAAATTGACTGCACTTGAAGCCCACATTCTGATGGCCATCGCTATCGAGCGCATCGGTGGCCGCTTCGGGCAGGCACAGGCACCAGTGTATGCCTTGCTCGGCCTTGGCATGCGTTTCTGCGCTATCCAGTGTCGCACGAAAACGCGCCAGCAAGCCGGGCGTCAACACATCATTTTGCGTCATTTCCCGTCCGATCCAGTCCTGCATCAGTAACTCCTTGGCAGGCCAAGAACATGTTCTGCAATGAAGGACAGGATCATGTTCGTTGAGATGGGCGCGACCTGATAAAGCCTGGTTTCCCGAAACTTGCGCTCAATGTCGTATTCCGCCGCAAAGCCGAAACCGCCGTGTGTCTGGATACAGGCTTCACCCGCTGCCCAGCTTGCTTCGGCGGCAAGCATCTTGGCCATGTTGGCTTCTTCACCCACAGGCTCCCCAGCCTCGTATTTACGAAGTCCTTCGCTGACCATCAATTCAGCGGCGCGCATTTGAGCATAGGCGCGAGCAATCGGGAACTGGACACCCTGATTCTGACCAATAGGGCGATTGAAAAGCACACGCTCTTTTGCATAGGCCGAGGCCTTTTCGATGAACCATTTTGCGTCACCGATACATTCTGCCGCAATCAGCAGGCGTTCCGCATTCATCCCGGACAAAATATATTTGAAGCCTTGGCCTTCTTCGCCGATCAGGTTGGCAGCAGGCACTGCCAACTGGTCGAAGAAAACTTCGGTCGTTGAATGGTTCATCATCGTTTCGATAGGGCGAATGGTCAGCCCGTTTCCAACCGCGGCTTTCATGTCGACCAGGAAGACCGACAACCCATCGGTCCGTTTCGAGACGTGTTCACGTGGCGTTGTGCGCGCGAGGAGAAGCATCAGGTCGGAATGTTCTGCCCGGCTCGTCCAGATCTTCTGACCATTGACGATATAGTGATCGCCATTCCGCTTTGCTGTGGTCTTGAGGGATAGCGTGTCTGTACCGCTGGTCGGTTCCGTCACGCCAAAGGCTTGCAGTCGCAATTCTCCGCTTGCGATCTTGGGGAGATAAATTTCCTTCTGGGCTTCGGATCCATGGCGGAGCAAGGTCCCCATGATATACATCTGGGCGTGGCACGCGCCGCCGTTACAGCCCTGACGCTGGATTTCCTCTAGGATTGCA
>CAYMSY010000762.1:0-1589 GCA_964393195.1 uncultured Alcaligenaceae bacterium
GCCTTGAGGCGGAACTCGAAGTGGTGCTGGCTCCGAAACGCAAGGAGTACGACCGTCGGGTCGGCGCATTTCGTGAGTTTCTGGAAGCAACGGTTCAGGCGAAGATTGAAGCCCTAGTGTTGGAAGCCAGCACTGTGGCGGAGTCAGAGGTGCAATCGTATCTGTGGAGTCTTCGCGACGCGCACTGGTCGACTCTTCGCGCTGCTGTGCGGCGCGGCGGCAAGTTCTACGGGCGGCGCTTAATCGCACTGCCAGAAGACATAAGTAACTATTTTCAGGAGCCGATGGCCGCCGTCTGGGGTCAGAAATTGCTCAGGGACATCCGGAAGCGTACCGGGGAGCTTTCATCTGACATTGAAATGATGGTGACAGAGATATGCCAATGGGCAAACGAGAGCGGCGGTGCTACCGTGAGCGCAAAGCTGCTTGATAAACAACAACAGCGAGTCGCATCGTTGGCGGCGCAAATGAAGCAGGTCGGGAAAGAGGCTGTCGACGAACTGCGTGAGACCGTAAAAGTGCGTTTGACTGAGGTCATTCGTAAGCCGATAGAAAGGGCGTGCCAAAAGTTCGTCGAAGAGGGAGAAGACTATGGTGCTGGGGTAAAGGTTCGCATATTGGAACTATTTGATTCGCTCGCGAGAAAGGCGACAACAGCCGCCCAACAGCCAGCAATCACCATCCTGCAGTCCAACTTTGCTGCGGTGCGGGAGGAGATTCAGGAGGCGTTTCGCCAAGGAGGCGATCCCATCCAGTCCACCGCTGATCTGATTGTTGAACGTCACGAAGATAGAGTCAAACGATCGGATGCTCAACGCCGCGGACCAATTCTCACCGAACTGAAGCACGTATTCGATCAAATTCCAGTTGTGCAACGCGTTGGTGCGGTGTCTTCAACAGTTGGGCAGCTCTCGGAGCTTTCACATGCTGGTTGACTACGGCGGTCACGATCGTGCCGTGTTGCCAATCGTCGACGATTTCGGATTTGAATCCTACGACCTGGTAAGCATCCCGCAGCGTCTTAACTCAATTGGAGCGCCGCCTCCTCTAGTCGAAACGAACATCGACAAGCGCCGAGTTAAATCGATACGGAGCCCTGCACAGCTGGTTGAGGCAATGCGGTTGTCGGACGGGGACAATTGGTTGGCGATGACCAGTCGCACCTTCGCGCGACTCTATGTGGGATTTTTAGTCGCGGAGGATCCTCAGCGCCGACTCGAATCGCGCAAAGCGGCAACGCTCATGCATCAAGTTAGCCTAGTTCAGCACATCTTGCAGCACCCAGATCTAAGAAAAGTATTGATAGGTGATGAGGTGGGGCTCGGCAAGACCATTGAGGCAGGACTGCTCATCCGTCAGCTCATCGACCAGCGTCCTTCGCTTCGTGTTCTGTATCTTGCGCCTGCCCGGTTAGTGCGCAACGTCGCTAATGAGCTGCGCGACAAACTGGACATCGACGCGAGACGATGGATCGCAGGTAACGAAAGTGACGCGCGGTTGGAAACAGACCGCGTTGTAATTGCCAGCATCCACAAGGCTGCTTTTGGCGAAAATTTGGAGCGCGTCAGCAAGAGTGGTCCATGGGATGT
>CAYMSY010000763.1:0-1585 GCA_964393195.1 uncultured Alcaligenaceae bacterium
GACGATTTCGACGACGATATTCCGTTCTAAATCGAGTCGGTAATCGGGCGCTGCATGACGTGCGGTGCCCATCAGCTTTTCCCTGAAAGCCTTTCTGCGAAGGGCCTCAGTGCTTAAAAGGCGCAAAGTCGAAAACAGCAGTAAACGCGCTCTAAGCCCTTCACCAAGGCACTTTCAGCCAAAAGCTGATGATGTTTTCAGTGCCCGGTCAGCGCCTGAAACTGCGCCCAGTGCAGCGTTTCCACGCCCTTTCCCTCGGCCGCCAGATTGTTGGCCATTGCCGCACCGAGCGCCTCAACGCGAACCCCGCGAAACTTGTTCATCGGTCCGATCATCAGCGTCGACAAGCCGGGCCAGAACGCGAGCGTCAGCGCCTGCGAGAGGCCGTAACGATTGGTCGGCGTCAGGATCATCGACGGCTGAAACAGGCTCAGGCGCTCGAAGTTGAGCGCCACCAGCGCATCACGCAGCTCGCCCTTGATGCGCAGATAAAACGAGCGCGACCGCGAATCGGCGCCGACCGCACCGAGCAATTCAAAGTGTTTCACGCCACGCTGCTTGCAAATGGTGGCGAAGGCGATCACGATGTCCTTGTCGATGTGCACGAATTCACCCTTGCTCATCTGCGACGGCTGGCCGACACCGAGCGTGCAGATGGCGGCGTCGTGACCATTGACGAGATAGGCGTACTGATCCGGCGCGTCGAGATTGACTTCGTACTGATCGACCGCAGCACCGCTCACGGCACGCGGCAGTTCGATGTGGCGACGCCCGAGCAGTGTCAGGCGCCTGAGCTGTGGCATCGCCAGCAGCGTCGACACCACGTGACCGCCCACCGCGCCGCTGGCGCCGAGCATTACGACCGACAGGGACTTCGACATGCTCGCTCGCCGCAGAAATCAATCAGGGGCGAAGCGTAGCAGCGCGCAGCGCCGTAGCGTCAATGTGTTTGCATCACGCCGACGACCGTTATCAAAGCGCCGACCAGCAGCATGCCGCCCGCCATTCGCGCGATCCAGACACTGGCGCCGGGACGCGCCGCGAGCCAGCCACGGGTGCTGCCCGCCGCGAAGGCGAGGCTGCCGTACACGGCGATTTGCGTGGCCGCCGTGATGATGCCGAGCGCCACCGCCTGGATCCAGATCGGACCGTATTCCGCGCGCAGAAATTGCGGAAAGATCGCGAACATGAAGAGGTAGGCCTTCGGGTTCATGAGGCAGGTCAGTGCCGCCTGCCGGAAGATGGTCCACGGCGAACGCGGCGATGCCGTCGCGACGGACGCCTCGACTGGTGCCCCGCCGGTACCGTTCGGCGCAGCCTCGACGCGCAGCAGCGAAATGCCAATCCACGCGATGTAGAGCGCCCCGATGATCAGCATGGTGTCGATGAGCCCCGGCACCAGCTTGAACAGCAGTCCGACGCCCAGCGCGCCGGAGGCTGTGTGGCAGATGCCGCCGAACACGAGGCCCGCCACCGCGAACGCGCCTGCCTTGCGCCCGCCCGCGAGAGAACTCGCGAGCACAAACGCCATGTCCATGCCGGGCAGCACGATGACGCCGAACACCATGAGAAAGTACAGCCAGAG
>CAYMSY010000764.1:0-1582 GCA_964393195.1 uncultured Alcaligenaceae bacterium
GCCGTACGGACTGGAGCGCAATCGCAAGACGCTGGAGACCTTCACGCGCTATCACCATGAGCAGGGCCTGTCGAAGCGGCAACTGTCGCTTGATGAACTCTTCGCGCCAGAATCGCTGGAAGCGTTCAAGATTTAGTCCAGAGTCCGCCCGGATACGCGCGAAACGACGATCAGCTTTTCGCCGTAATCAAGCTTGAATAGGGCTCAGGGTCGTAAATTGTCAATAGTCGACTTACTGCATTTTTGCAATGTGAACCCTTATTGAATGGTGCGCCCACTAAAAAGCTGATGCTTGTTTTGCATGCCGATTCGGTGCTGCGTTGGTCGAATTCAAACTGTAAGGTCCCTCGCGGTCACCCCGACAAAGCGCTAAAACCGTAGTCGGCGCAGTCCCGTAGACTGTTGATGCGGCCTCGCGGCCAAAGAGCGCAAATGAAATCAAAAATAGTGGTGCTGGCCGTTTTCGCGGCAGTCATCGGGGCCTTCTTCTACTTCGACCTCGGCAGCTATTTGACGCTCGAAGGCTTCAAGGCGCGGCAGGCGATGCTCACCGCCTACGTCGCCGAAAATCCCTGGCCAAGCGCGCTCGCGTTTTTCGCCGTGTATGTCGCGGTTGCGGCCACTTCTTTTCCCGGCGCAGCAATCCTCACGCTGGTTGGCGGCGCGATTTTTGGCTTCTGGTACGGACTCGTGATCGTCTCGTTCGCCTCCTCGGTCGGCGCCACGCTGGCCTTTCTGTCCTCGCGCTTTCTGCTGCGTGACTGGGTTCAGGGCAAATTCGGCGATCGCCTCAAATCCATCAACGAGGGCGTTACCAAGGACGGGCCGTTTTATCTGTTTGCGTTGCGCCTGGTGCCGCTGTTTCCGTTCTTCGTAGTGAACCTCGTGATGGGCCTGACGCCGATAAAGACTGTTCCGTTCTATTGGGTCAGTCAGCTCGGCATGCTCGCCGGCACCGCCGTGTTCGTGAACGCAGGTACGCAACTCGCACAACTCACCTCGCTCAAGGGCATCCTGTCGCCCGCAATCCTCGGATCGTTCGTCCTGCTCGGCATATTCCCGATCATCGCGAAAAAGATTCTCGACTGGCTCAAGGGTCGTAAGGTGTACGCGCGCTTCGCGAGCGTGAAACCGAAGTCGTTTGATCGCAACGTGGTCGTGATCGGCGCAGGTTCGGCGGGCTTGGTTACGAGCTACATCGCCGCCGCCGTGAAAGCAAAAGTCACGCTGATCGAGAAGCACAAGATGGGTGGCGATTGCCTGAACACGGGTTGCGTACCGTCAAAAGCGCTGATCAAGACAGCCAAGCTGTTGTCGCACATGAAGCGTGCTGAAGAATTTGGTTTGAAGAGCGCTTCAGCAGAATGGAATTTTGCGGACGTGATGGCGCGTGTCCAGCGGGTGGTGAGCGAAGTCGAGCCGCATGATTCGATAGAGCGCTACACCGAACTCGGCGTCGAATGCCTGACCGGTACCGCGAAGATTGTGTCGCCCTGGGCGGTTGAATTCACTGCCGCAGATGGCAAGAAACAAACGCTGACCACGAAGAACATCGTGATCGCCTCAGGCGCGAGACCGTTTG
>CAYMSY010000765.1:0-1581 GCA_964393195.1 uncultured Alcaligenaceae bacterium
CAGGTAGGTGATGTTCGCCGGGAAACCCATCAGCCACAGGATGACCAGCAGCAGTCGTGGTGGAGGCGGTGCAACCCGCCAGCAACAACGCAACGACAGATGCGGCGATGAAACGCAGCATCCCCGAATCCTACGGCAACGCTTCGGCAACGCAGCGATCCCCGACGCACGCTTCCGACGCCTCAAGACGACAACTGTCGCCCCGCAGATCACGATGCTCATTGCGCCCGCAGCACCGATCCCGCGCCAGCCACGCCAGGCTCTCGGGCCGGCAGCACTGCCACGTGGGATGGCCCCGAATCCAGCTTTCGCACCTAGAGTCGTCAGCTCTACCTACCGTCAGTAAGGGGTCCACCGTCGATGTCAGGCCATCTGAGCTATCTGGAAGCCGTTGTCGTTGGGGTGTTTCAAGGTGTGACCGAGCTGTTCCCAGTCTCCAGCCTCGGCCATGCGGTGCTGGTCCCGGCGCTGCTGGGCGGAAGCTGGGCCAGCGACCTGAATGTCTCCGCACCCCAATCGCCCTACCTGGCGTTCATCGTCGGCCTGCACGTGGCCACCGCCGCCGCGCTGCTGGCGTTCTTCTGGCGGGACTGGATAGCCATCATCGGCGGCTTCGTCTCCTCGGTACGCCACCGGCAAATCCGCACCAAAGCACAACGGATGGCCTGGCTGATCATCGCCGGCACTATCCCGGTCGGCCTGGCGGGTCTGGTGCTGGAGCACACCTTCCGCACCACCCTGGGCAAACCCATCCCCGCCGCGGTGTTCCTGATCATCAACGGCGCCCTGCTCTACGCCGCAGAACGGCTGCGCCGCAACGCAATCCAGACAGCACCCGCCCCGATCCACGACGCTGGCCCTGATTCCCCAACGACCGATTCGCTGGGAAACACCGTCGACGACCGCCTCGCCGAGCAGCCGCTGCCCCAGGGCGCACTCGTCGGCGCCGCCCAAATCCTGGCCCTGCTGCCCGGCATCAGCAGATCAGGCATCACCATGATCGCCGGACTTTGGAAGGGCCTGTCCCACGAGGAAGCCGCCCGGTTCTCCTTCCTGCTGGCCACCCCGATCATCCTCGCCGCCGGCGTATTCAAAGTCCCCGACCTATTCGGGCCAATCGGCGCCGGCATCGGCGGCCAAGTCCTCGCGGGCAGCGTCGCATCCTTCCTGGCCGCCTACCTCGCCGTGCGGTTCCTCACCCGATACTTCGAAACCCGAACCCTGACCCCCTTCGCCATCTACTGCCTGCTCTTCGGCGCCCTCAGCTTGGCCTGGCTCACCCTTCGCTAAGCCCCCTGCCCAGCTCGCCGCCTACGGGATCGGCGACCCGAACGACCACAACGATCACTAACCCCTTTTGAAAATCAGGCCAATCAATCCCATGCGAGTCCGGACGGACCGGCCGCACTTGCGGCGACCGCGCACGACTAGCTCCTTAGCTGTTCGTTGACGGTGTTAACCCAAAGTGCCACTTTCCGGCGGATCCACCATGCTTCCGCCACCCAAAGCGGAATTCCGCCTTCTTCTTGTAGACGGTATAGAGGCTAGCTCGGAGGCCGAAGGCCTCGTGCTGCAAAAGGA
>CAYMSY010000766.1:0-1163 GCA_964393195.1 uncultured Alcaligenaceae bacterium
CCGCAGACTATCGCCGGCGGCTATCTCTACTTCTTCGATTACAGCGATGGCGGAGTGGTGAGGCGCGCTCCGTTGAGCGGCAATGGACAGCTGGATTCCACGTGGAGCGTCCGCACAACCGGGATGATTGGCTGCGCCAATCCGGATGTACCCCTTTTTGTCACTTCGCCACACGATGCTATGACCGATGCAGAATTCCTGATTCGATGTCGCGATGATCTGCCGTCGCTATTATTCGGCCGATCTGAAGGCTCCATGGCGCTCGCCACCAGCCGCAACGACGCAATCGTCGACAAAGCGGTCGTCGAATATTTCAACCGCAGCATCAGCCGCTATTTCGTGACTGGTCGCACCAACGAACAGGTACTGCTGGACGCACAGCCCTCCGTGTTCGCAAGAACAGGAATGCAGTTTCGCGCGCGCAGCAGCACGTATCGCGACATCCCTGAAACGCCGGTGTGCCGCTTTTACGCTGCGCCCGCGCAGGGCGGCAGTAACACCCACTTCTATGGAACGGGCGACGACTGCCCGGTGCTTAATACAGCCAGTCACCTGAGCTTTGAGGGCTTTGACTTTGCTGCCATCAAGCCAATGAATTCAACCTGTACCGCGGCAGCACCAAACCCAGTCTGGCGCCTGTTCAATAACAAGGCAGCAATCAACGACGGCAATCACCGCTACGTGGTGAGCACGGCGACGAAGGCGCAGATGGTTGCACAGGGCTGGGTTGATGAAGGAGTTGTGTTTTGCTCAACGAGCGTTACTGACGCCAGTAACTGAGCGGAAAAGGTCAAAACGTGCGTCGTTGCTTCGTCGTCCTTTTTTTGATGTTAATAGCAGCTACTGCTGTGTCAGCCCAACGCATACTGACGACGCCGGACTTCTCGTCGTTCACTGCGGGCGCTTTAGCTTCGCCCGAAATCCGGCAACTACTGCCTCTGACGGACGGCGGAAAGCTGGTCGTTGGCAATTTCGAGGTTTGGTACGAAGGCAAGCAATTTGTTGATTTGCTGCGACTCAAGCCGGATGGTGAGCCGGATACGCAGTGGCAGGTGCTCGCGAACGGCCGGATTGATGCAGTTGTTCCGACTTCGTTGGGAACAGTGTTGTCTGGTGCTTTCACCTACGTTAACGGAGTGCCGGTCACGTCTCCCGTGCTGCTT
>CAYMSY010000766.1:1189-1581 GCA_964393195.1 uncultured Alcaligenaceae bacterium
GGTGTATGGAGCCAGCTTTGATGAGTCATCGGGCCTCGCCTACGTCGTCGCATGGCTGAACGACGACACCTATCAGGCCCGCCGATTCAACGCGCGAACAGGCGAGCTGGATGCGCGATGGCGCATCCAGCTCGCTATGACAACTACGGGTAGACCCACCGGTGGAACGGCTATCGACAATCAGGGAGGCCTCTGGATTTCCTGGGTTGCGGACACGTGTTTTGATGGCTGCCACACTGTCAAGATAGCGCGGTTCAGTATTGCAGAGCCGGGCCGCGAGCTTGTTGCCGGTCTTGCCACCAGCTGGCAGCGTTTACCAATTTTCGATGGTGACTTCACGTATCTCGATGCTTACCGCTACCGGATTGACAACGGAGTCCGCGATGCAACGT
>CAYMSY010000767.1:0-1579 GCA_964393195.1 uncultured Alcaligenaceae bacterium
AAGAGTTGGACCAGTTTTGATTGAGAGTTGGACCAGATAGTAGCCACAATGGCGAACCGCACTTACTCAGATGGAGCAGCCCAACCTGCAAACAATGCGATCTTGAAGGACAGGAACTACCGTCCCACGAGTGTCGGCGACGTGGTTTTCGAAGCGGAATCTCCTTGTGCCATTGCTGGTCATGCTGGTGGTCGCTGCGGGCTTAATGGCAAACCCGTTTGTACCGAGCGCGGCTGCGGCTGACGAGAACATCTCACCGAATCAGAACTTGACCGGTGCAGCGACACTCCTCTCAAACGCTGCGTCGGTCGAGGTCGCCTGCGGAAAGAAGTTCGTGGCGAACCAGACCGGCAACTCCATCGGTGTCTTCGGAGCGACGGCTACGGGTAACCAGGCGCCCGCGTACCCCTTGCTCACTGGGCTCAGCTACCCAACGAGCATCGCTGTGGATAGCACGTGCCGATTGTTCGTCGCGAACTACAACAGTAACGAGATCCTGCGTTTTGACCAGAACACCTGGCAGACAGGCGGACCGGCAGACGCTGTGATTACCGGCGTCTCGAATCCCACGGCCCTGGCCGTTTCGGGATCAGAGGTCTTCGTCGCTCAAGATTTCAACTCTGTGTTCACCGATGATCGGATCGCGGTACTGGACTCCGCAGCAAGTGGCCCGATCGCCCCGTTGCGAACCATCTCCGACGGTGAGACCAACATCGTCGATGCCGTCGGCATCGCAGTCTCCAACGGCAAGATCTACTTGGCAAGCAGTTCGACCGACGGAGTGGCTGAGTTCCTCACCAGCGACGACGGACCAGCGGTTCCTGCCCAGCGAACAGTAGCTGGAGCCAGCACCGGCATGACCGCCCTGATCGGCGGCATTGACGTCGTGGATTCGGACGCGAATGGCACGAATGACCTGCTGTTCGTGGGCAATGACGGATCGTCGGATTCGATCCGAGTTTTCAACCTTTCGACTATGTCCAGTGGCGCCAACAACGTTGCACCGACGAGGGTGATTTCTGGGGCCTCCACGTCTTTAGTCCTCCCGTCGGATGTTGACGCAGCCGCGTCAGACAGCGGCTATCAGATCTACGTCGCGAACAAGAACTTCGGGAGTTCCAGCGTCACGGGCTACTTCCTGCAACCTGCGGGTGCACCCTTCGAACCCACCGCAGCACCCACGCAGGGCTCACAGAGCTCGACGTCGATCGGAATCAACTGGACGGCACCCAGCCCTGGTTCGGCAGGGATCGACTACTACGAAGCACAGATTTCCACTGATGGTGCAACGTTTAGCAACGTCGTTGAAGGCAGTTGCTCAGGACAGATCTACTCCGCGACCAGCTGCCAGGTGATTGGGCTCGCCAACGGCACGCCGTACTACATGCGAGTACGAGCACACAACAGCTTCGGTTCCGGCGGCTATGGCCCGACGCTAGGCCCGCTCACCACTCAGTCCAGCTCCAACCTGCAATCCCTCACCTGGGGTTCAAACGCCAACGGCAAGCTCGGTGATGGCACAACGACTCAAGCGAATGTTCCGGTTGAGCCGATCTTCCAAACAGGTGCACTGCTGGGC
>CAYMSY010000768.1:0-1576 GCA_964393195.1 uncultured Alcaligenaceae bacterium
TACAGGCATTTGTCGATGGCCATCTCAACACTTTGTTGGGCTTGGCGAACCCACTTTTATTCAATGTCTTTGCCCTTGTTTTGGCAACGATAATTATCGTCGACCCCCTCCCCATGACGCCGCGAGATGAGGACACTTCAACCGTCGATTTGCTCCTAATCTGGACCCGGCGGACGGGCCTGATCGTGTTGGTTTCGTTAGCCCTCGTATTGCCGTTTTACCTGTTCTTTTTATACGGTTTAGCGCACGCCGAACTGCCGGATGCCGATGCGAATGCACGGGGTGTTCTGAAGGAAATTCTTGCGAAGGACGGGTGGCGAATCGTGGCCGGCGCGGTCGTCGGGTTGGCCATAAAAGCAATCTTTGACCGGTATGTGGCCCCTCCCCTGTCGGCATGGATGCGGGATATCCGGATCAAAACGATCCAGGACAAGCAGTCTGATGTTCGAGAGGTGATTGGCGAACTCCAGCCGAAGCGCTTTTTGCCGGCCGCCTACTACAAGCCGGAGTGGGTGTTTTTCGGGCTTGGCAAGAACGGGACTCCGCTGTATGTGGACCTGAAGACCTTCCGCGAAACCAATACGCAAATAGTCGGGCCCACGCGCTACGGCAAGGGGGTCTTGTTGGGCGCATTGGCGGAACAAAGTATCCAGCTCGGACACTCATTTATTTATGTCGATCCCAAGGATGACAAGTGGCTGCCGTGGATTCTTTACCAAACCGCGGCGCCAGCGCAAAAGCGCTTCGTGGTGATCGACCTAAACAGCGATAAAACCGGCTGGCACCCGTTCGTGGGTGGCGAGCTGCGGGACCGGCGCGAGCGGATCGTCAGCGCTTGTGGGTTATACAGCGCCGGCACGGATGCCGACTATTACAAGCGCATGGAGCGCGGCATCCTGGATCGGATTCTGCCGACATCTACCGGCACCATTCGATCATTGCTCGATGCCCTGGAAGCGCTCGATGGCGACGATGTACCCCTCAAGAAAAAGGCGGCGGCATTGTACGAGGGCTTGAAAGAACTGGCGATGATTCCAGCCCTGAATCCCAAGGGAGTTGGAATGACGACCGAGAGCATCATCCGGAACGGTTGGACCTGCTATTTCCGCGGGTCGCTGCGGGACCGAACGAAACTGATGGCGACGCGGCTTTTCGTGACGGAAGTGCTGCAGCAAGCGAAGAATCTGAAGGCTGAGAGGGGTGCGAATCATCTTACCTTTGCCATCGATGAACTCAAGTTCCTGGTGAGCAAAGAAGTGTCGGACGCCCTGGCGACGTCGCTCTCGGATAACGTGAACATCATCGTGCTCCACCAGTCCATGCAGGACCTTCGCGGGATCGAGGATAAGCTGCTCGACAAGAACGCGATCGAAAAGAGTATCGATGTCAATTGCCAAATCAAGGTCGTGTATAAATGCGACCCGGAAACGGCGGAATGGGCTGAGCTGAAAAGCGGCACAAAGCTGGTCAAGATCGCGAGAATGGAGCGCACCGCGATTAACCGTTTTGGTGGCGAAGTCTTCGAGCACGAGCGCAGCATGGGCGACGTGGAAGAGGGGTTGATTTCGCAGAACGT
>CAYMSY010000769.1:0-1575 GCA_964393195.1 uncultured Alcaligenaceae bacterium
AGCCCTCTCCCGCAAGGGGAGAGGGGACAAGATGTTTACGCCAATGCCGGCGTCCGGCTCTCCAGCGACCGCTCATCGATCGGCAGATGAATCAACGCCGCGAACACACCTAATGCAATGGTCAGCATCCACACCGTGTTGTAGTTGCCGGTAGCGTCGTAAATCTTGCCGCCCAACCACGCCCCCAAAAAACTGCCGATCTGGTGCGAGAAGAACACGATGCCGCCGAGCATTCCCAGATATCTAACGCCGTACACCTGCGCGATGATGGCGTTGGTGGGTGGCACGGTGGATAGCCACAGGAAGCCGATGGCGGCGGCGAAGGCGTAGACCGTCCATTCGCTGAGCGGTGCGGCGAGGAAGGCGACGATCACGACCGAGCGCATGAAGTAGATGAACGACAGTACGTAGCGCTTTTGCATCTTGCCGGCGAGCACGCCTGCGAGATACGTGCCGAAGCAGTTGAACAGGCCAATCAACGCGAGCGCGGTGACGCCCACGCGGGCCGGTACGCCGTGGTCGAGCAGGTAGGGCGTCAAGTGCGCGCCGATGAACACGACTTGAAATCCACAGACAAAGTATCCGAGCGTCAGCAGTGTGTAGCTGCGGTCACCGAATGCGGTGCGCAGTGCTTCGCCCGCAGTGGCTTGCCGGACGTTACTCGCTGCGATTGGCAGCTTGCCCTCTTCGCCCAGTTTGGCGAAATACCAGCCCAGCGGCGCAATCGTTGCCGTGATGATCGCGAGGCCGACGAGCGAGAAGGCCCAGCCGTTGTTGCTGATGAAGAATTGTCCGACCGGAATCATCAGGAACTTGCCGAACGAACCGGCCGCAGCGCTGATGCCGAATGCCCACGCGCGGCGATCCGGCGGCACCATCTTGCCGAGCACACTGTAGGCGACCGAATACGTGGTGCAGGCGATGGCCACGCCCATGAGCAGGCCGCCGGAGATGGCGAGCGTGAACGTGTTGCTGAGGAACGCCGTCCACGCGAGGCCGACCGCGTAGAGCACCGCGCCGAGAATCAGCACGCGCTTGGCACCGTAGCGGTCGGCGATGTAGCCGACGAAAGGTTGCGACGCGCCCCACACCAGGTTTTGCAACGCGACGGCGAGCGAGAACACTTCGCGGCCCCATTTCATGTCGGCCGAGATCGGTTGCAGGAACAGGCCGGAGAACGCGTTTCGCGTGCCCATGGCAATGCCGAGGATGATGGCGACCGCGAAAAGCGCACGGACGATGCGTTGGTTGCTTGTCATGCAGGAGCCGCGCGATTTTGCGATGCGCGGGCAAGAGGAGGAGGAGGACTCAATGCTAGCGACGCGTTTGCCACCGAGCTTGAGATTTAGTCATTCTGAGGGCAACCACGTCGATACAGCTTTTTTCTACAAGCCTTTCTGCAAAGGGCATATGCTTGAAAATCGTTAAAAGTCGACTTTTAACCCATTTCAACGCTGAGCCCTTATTGAATGGACCTTTCAGCGAAAAGTTATAGTCAATTTCCCTCGTTTGGAACGAGCTCGTGCTGCACGGCGTAGCGCACCAGATCGACGACCGACTGTGCGCCGAGGCGCT
>CAYMSY010000770.1:0-1569 GCA_964393195.1 uncultured Alcaligenaceae bacterium
AGTTGCCCTTGTACGGAATGCCCTGTCCGCGATCAAGCTCAAGAATCCATTCGGCAGCGTTGTCGAGGAAGTAGCGATCATGGGTCACGGCCACCACGGTGCCGCTGTAGCGCGACAGGAATTGCTCAAGCCATTCCACGCTTTCTGCGTCAAGGTGGTTGGTCGGTTCGTCGAGCAGCAGCATGTCCGGTTTCGACAGCAACAGACGACACAGCGCCACGCGGCGCTTTTCACCACCCGAGAGAACACCGACCTTGGCGTCCCACGGCGGCAGTCGCAGCGCGTCGGCGGCGACATCAAGCTGCGCGTCGGTGTTGTGGCCGTCGCCGGCGGCGATGATGGCCTCGAGCTCGCCTTGTTCTTTTGCCAACGCGTCGAAGTCGGCATCCGGCTCGCCGTACAGCGCATACACCTCGTCAAGCCGCTTTTGTGCGGCCTTCACGCCACCGAGACCTTCTTCGACCACTTCGCGCACCGTCTTGTCGCCGTCAACCAGCGGCTCCTGCGGCAGATAGCCCACCTTGATGCCGGGCTGCGGCCGCGCTTCGCCGGTGAAATCCTTGTCGACGCCGGCCATGATCTTGAGCACGGTGGACTTGCCGGCGCCGTTCAAGCCGAGCAGGCCGATCTTGGCGCCGGGGAAGAAGGACAGCGAAATGTCCTTGATGATCTGGCGTTTCGGCGGAACAATTTTGCTCACGCCATTCATGGTGTAGATGTATTGCATAGATGAAAGTCCTGCGGGGCATCATGCAAAAGTCGCATGCGCGCGCCTGTTGCGTGAAGCCCGGGTGAAAGTAAACTGGATTTCCCTAATTATCTCAGTCTCAGGAAATTCGGCCATGCGCAGCTTCCGCTATCGCCTCGTCAACGTCTTCGTTGAGTCCGGCACCGCCACTTTTGGCGGCAACCCGCTTTGCGTGTTCGAGAACGCACACGGCATGACGGACGCCGAGATGCAGGCGCTGGCCGCGCAGTTCAATCTGTCGGAAACGACGTTCATCCTGCCGCGCGAAGGCACGCATCCGCAGGTACGCATCTTCACGCCCGCGTTCGAGATGCCGTTTGCCGGGCATCCGACCATTGGCACGTCGTTTGTGGTGAACGCGCTTGGTCTGCCCGGCTGCACGGGTGACTCGCTGAAGCTGGCACTCAAGGTTGGCGATATTCCGGTCACGCGCGATGCGCAGGGCGCGTGGACCTTCACCGCGAACGAGCACACGAGCCGCCCGGTTGATTTTTCACAGGTGGATGCCGCGTTCATGCTCGGGATCGATGACGATGACCTGGCCGGGCCACCGCGCTATGTCGACAACGGCAGCGAGCAGGTGGTGATTCCGGTCAAGTCCGTCGAAGCGCTGGCGAAAGTGAAGCCGGTCCCGGAATTGCTGAGAAAGCACGTGCACGTTCGTCTGGATCGCTACCTCGCGTACGTGGTCGCGCGTGTCGCGGCGGATCGTTTTCAGGTGCGCTTTTTCTTCCCGAAGGACGGCGGCATGATGGCCGAAGATCCAGGCACCGGCTCGGCCTGCGCCTGCCTTGGCGGCTACCTGATTGACTCCGGCGAAC
>CAYMSY010000771.1:0-1562 GCA_964393195.1 uncultured Alcaligenaceae bacterium
CCGATGGTGGCGATGCCCGTGTCAACGAACAGCGTGGCCAGCGTCGAAAAGATCAGCACCAGAAACGGCGACGGCACATAGCGCGACAGGCGGGCCGGCCACATGCGCAGGAACGCGAGGCATGCCAGCGCGAGCGCGACCGAGGGCCAGTGCGCCAGATGCAAAGACGATCCGAGTGCCTTGATGATGCCGAAAAACTCGCCGGGCATCTTGGCGATCGGCAGCCCGAGAAAGTCCTTGATCTGCGACAGTGCGATCAGCATCGCAATGCCGTTGGTGAAGCCGATGATCACGGAATTCGGAATGAAGCGGATCAGCCGGCCGAGCTTCGCCACGCCCATGACAACGAGAATGACCCCGGCCATCATGGTGCAGACCATCAGGTTCGCCCAGCCGTATTTGCTCAGGATGGCGTAGAGCACCACGATGAAGGCGCCGGTCGGGCCGCCGATGCAGAGCCGCGTTCCGCCGAGCGCAGAAATGATGAAGCCGGCGATGACGGCGGTGATGAGGCCCTGTTCCGGGGCGACGCCGCTGGCAATGGCGAATGCCATCGCAAGCGGGACCGCGACGATGCCGACGGTCAGGCCGGCGAGCAGGTCAGCCCGGAATTTTTCACTGTTGTACTGCGACAGTTCCGCGACGATGCGCGGTCGGAAGGTCAGCGTGACCATGCACCCGGCGCGTCGTTACTTCGCTCCAACCACCTTGCGCATGCGGATCGGCTGCAGCGCGCTGGCAAACACGGTCGAGAACGTGCGATCCGCATCGACGCTGAAGCCCAGCTTCTCGAAATACGCCTTGTATTGCGGCGAATAGGTTTCCACCGGAATACGGATCGAACGGACGTCCGCTTTGCGCGCCAGCTTTTCCAGCGTATCGAGCAGCAGCGTCGTAAAGCCGCGCCCCGAGAATGAGCGTGTGACGCCAAGTCGGCGCAGTTCCCAGCTGCCGTCGCGCGCATGTACGTACGACAGCGCTGCAACCGGCAGATTATTCCTATACAACACGAGGCCACCGCCGGAACGCAAATCCTCGGCGATCTGGGTCGGATTGTCCGTTTTGCGCCGTTGCGAGATCGCGACCCGTTCAGACCAGTCGCCCTTGGTCAGGGCCGATACCACCGGGGCGTCGCGCGAGCTGGCCTTCAGAATTTTGTACTTGTCCTGTTCGAATACGGTACGGGTGGTTCCAAGCAGCATGATCAGGTTACTTTCATCCCCGCCCTCGCGCCGGAGTGCGGGTTGAGCAGATAGAGTCCGGGTTCATTGTTCTCGTCTTTGGCCGAAGCTGCAAGTACCATGCCTTCGGAGACGCCAAACTTCATTTTGCGCGGGGCCAGATTGGCAACAACTACGGTGAATTGTCCAATCAGGGCTTCCGGCTGGTAAGCCGACTTGATGCCCGAAAACACATTGCGCAGACGGGGTTGACCCGAGGCGTCATTTTCGCCGACGTCCAGCGTCAGGCGCAAGAGCTTGTCGCTGCCTTCCACGTGTTCTGCATTGACGATCTTCGCGATGCGTAGATCAACCTTGGCGAAGTCATCAATGCTGATGAAT
>CAYMSY010000772.1:0-1561 GCA_964393195.1 uncultured Alcaligenaceae bacterium
GAAAAGATCATGCCGGCAAGGATAGTCAATGCGGCCGATGTGCGTTGACGGAAGCACAACCGCGCGAAATCATGCCGTGATGGTGCAACAGCTTTTGTCTGAAACGACGTTGGATAAGGGATAGTAGGCAATTTATGCAAAAAGTCGAGAATCCAAATAAATTGCCTGTAATCCCTATGAAATGGTCGTTTCAATAAAAAGTTATACCTTCACGCGACGACCAGAATGGGCTGCCAAGTCCGTTTACAGCGGCCGCAGCGGCGCCTACAAATTCCCCGCAAACAACCGCCGCACGAACAGGTCCTTGAAACTGTGCGCATCGGCGAGGCCCAACCGCTCAAGATACTGATGCGGCGCTTCCTTGCCCTCCCACAGGCTCTTCACGGCAAGCGTGACCAGCTCGCTGGGGTGATTGGTCGCGTGCTTGAGTTTCTTGAGCGCGCGCACGATGTGCAGCTCGTCGTCGGTGAGATCGGTGCCGAACGGGAAATCCGGCAGCAAACCAGCTTCGGCCCACGGGTGCAGCGTTTCTTCCAGCATCTGCGGCAGATTGTTGCGATAGCGTGGCGGGATTTCGTAGCTCGCGTCGAGCTTGCCGTGCGCCTTCGCCTGCTTGACCAGTTCATCCTGAAAACGTGAATCGGCAATCGCAATCAGCCGCTTCACTACTTCGCCATCCGGTTGTCCGCGCAAATCGGCGACGCCGTACTCGGTGACCACGATGTCGCGAAGATGCCGCGGAATCGTGACATGTCCGTAGTTCCAGACGATGCTGCTGCGCAGGCCGTCCTTGTTGTCGTGTGTCGCGCGGAGCATCATGATCAGCCGCGCATCGGGCAACGCATGTGCCATCGCGACGAAGTTGTACTGGCCGCCGACGCCACTCACGACCTGGCCGGATTCAAGCGCATCGGACACCGCCGCGCCGAGCAGCGTCACGATCATGGTCGTGTTCATGAAGCGTGCCTTGCGCCGCTGCGCGCGCTTCAGATCGCCCTGACCGTAAAGTTGGTTGATGAAGTCGATGCGTGTCATGTCGATCTTCGCCAGCTCCTGCGGCGGCATGGTGCGCAGCCGTTCGTAAAAATCACGCGGCCCGAGGAAGAAACCACCGGTCATGAAGATGCCGCCGGTGAGCCGTTTGCCGAGCATCGTCTCGGCGATCAGGGCGAGATTGTCCTTGTCCTGAATGTCGGCGGCACAGGTCTTGCCGTCGCGCTGCAAGGTTCCGTCGAGCAACGTCACGTCGTTGCGCAGGATGCCGAAGCGCTTGAGGAAGGCAACGTCTTCTGCCGCGAGTGGCGAGCGGATGCGGCCGACGCCGAGCAAGGCCGTGAGCGTGTCGGCGCTGACCGATTCATCGGCGATGCGACCTTCGTTGATCAGGTGTTGTATTGCGACGTCGGCGAACACTTCGCGACGGATGATGCCGGCCTCGATGAGTTTCAGGAAACCGTTGACGAACATTTCCGAGCAGCCGTACAGCCCCTGATCAAAGCGGCCGAATTCACGTCCTGCCGTGCCGTCGGGGCAGAGGCTTTCAATGATGCGGCGGTATTCG
>CAYMSY010000773.1:0-1561 GCA_964393195.1 uncultured Alcaligenaceae bacterium
ATTGGCGGGCGCGTGGACAGCGGACGCCGGGCCATTGAACCGTCTGATCCACTTGTGGCGGTACCGGGGACCCACCGAGCGAGCGCTGCTGCATTCAACCGCCGCACAAGGTCCGCTTCCGCCGCCCGACGTCAGCATCGGCTTTTCCAGCGAGCTGCTCGAGCCGTTGCCGTTCTCTCCGCCGCTGCGGCCAAGGGACCTCGGCGGCTTCCACGAATTCCGGATCTATACCTACCCGACCTCCGCCCTTCCGGATCTCGTCGAACGCTGGTCGTCGGTCATTGAATGGCGCCAGACGCTGTCTCCCCTGGTGGGTGCCTGGATCACCCCGGCGGCGAGCGGTTCGGCTCTCACGCGTCTGGTGCATTGCTGGGCCTATCGCGACGCCAACGAGTGGCAGGCAGTCCGCGCCCTGGCTCGCAGTTCCGGCCGCTGGCCACCGCCGGCCGCGGGCAGGCCGACCTCGATCCTGGAGCAATCCAGCTTCGTGGCGCTCCCCTTGGGCTTCTCACCCCTGCGCTGAGCTTGGACGCGTCAGCAAAGCTGGCAGGGCCGTGAGCATTCTCGTCTTGCGCCGGCTGGACGCCGATTCAACACTCGACTACTTTCAATCCACCACAAGACGCCCATGACGCTCGAAGTCGAAACCGGCCAGTTCGTTCAGGCCAACGGCCTGAAAATCCACTACCACGCGCTCGGCGAAGGCAAGCCGGTGATCCTGCTGCACGGCGGCGGGCCGGGCGCCGCCGGTTGGAGCAACTACTCGCGCAACATCGAGCCGCTGGCGCGCAAGTTCCGCACCATCGTCATCGACCTGCCGGGCTTCGGCAAGTCGGACAAGACGGCCAGCCAGGGCAGCGTGTTCGAGTTCATGTCGGATGCCGTCATCGGCGTCATGGACGCCCTGAAGATCGACAAGGCCAGCTTCATCGGCAATTCGCTGGGTGGCGGAACGTCCCTTAAGACCTGCGTGCGCCATCCCGCCCGGGTCGACAGGATGGTGCTTATGGGGCCGGCCGGGAGCCTGCCCATGTTCACCATGCTGCCGGAAGGTATGCGGCTCCTTCGCTCTTACTACAGCGGCAGCGGACCCTCCCTGGAGAAGCTCAAGACTTTCCTCGAGTTCCTGGTGTTCGATCCGTCCCAGATATCGGAGGAGCTCCTGCAGTCGCGCTTCGAACTGAGCTGCGACCCGCAGGTCGTGGCCAACCCTCCGATGAAGAACATGGGCAAGCAACTGCCCGCCGACCAGCTATGGCGGGACACCCCGTCCGCGCTGCCGCACAAGACGCTTCTCGTCTTCGGGCGGGCGGACCGTACGGTGCCCCTCGATGCCGCGTTCATCCTGCTGCGGACGCTGCCGAACGCCTCGCTGCACGTGATGCCCAACACCGGGCATTGGGCGCAGTGGGAACGAGCCGACGAGTTCAACCAGCTGTGCGAGAACTTCCTGGCATGACGACGGCCCAGCGGCTGCGGGGGAGGGTCGTCGTCGTCACCGGAGCCTGCGGCAGCATCGGGCGCGCGACCACCGTTCGCCTGGCAATGGAGGGGCCCGAGG
>CAYMSY010000774.1:0-1561 GCA_964393195.1 uncultured Alcaligenaceae bacterium
CAGACGGGAGGCTGAGAGCATCCGGGCTCGACCATATCGCATTGGTCGTGACGATGCCCTGCGTCAGCGCATGCGTCGCAATTTTTTCGCACTGCTGCGGGCGTGATGATTCGGTGCCGTGGCAAAGCATTGTCGGTTGCGTGAATCGCGCCGCAACCAGGTCAGGATAGAAGCGCACGTCGCCAGCGCGTCGCTCGATATTGATCCAGCGCTGCACGAGTTTCGGATCGACCTTGCCGTCGGTGAACTTGAGCGTCCACTGCGCGAGATCGTTCTTCTCGACGGCCTGTGTGTTGAGCTTTCCAAAATCGTAGTGCCCATGAAACCCAACGTAGGTCAGGCTCGCCGGATAGTCGTCGGAAAACATGCGCTGCTTGCCGCCGAGAAACAGGCGCGAACAGGACGACACGCAATGTCCCGAAACGACGGTCGTCACGCCATGCTCGCGGAACAGTTCGCCGAGACGGTAGCCGGTCCAGCTATTGCCCCCCATCGAATTGCGCAGCACGACGTGGGTTATCACGGGCGCAGTTTTGAACTCTGTTTTCGCACGATCCAGATCACGGGCGACGACTTCGCCCGAGAGGATCAGCGTTGAGCCTTCACGTTTGAAGGTCATGCTGCGGGCGGGCGCGGAACCAAGCAACGCGATGAGCACCGACAAACTGATCGCGTGCAAAGCGTACGCCGTGATTCGCGAAGACTGGTACATCCTAATGAAAGAACAGATACGCCACCCAGACCGCCGCGACTACGCCGGAGAATTCGGCGATGAGGCCATAGGTAATCGCGTAACGAATCTTCGCAATGCCGACTGATCCGAAGTACAGCGCAACGATGTAGAACGTGGTGTCTGCTGAGCCCTGAAAGATGCAGGCCAGACGGCCAACGAACGAATCCACGCCGTAGGTTTTCATGGCATCAATCATCATCGCGCGAGAGCCACTGCCGCTGACGGGTTTCATGAGCGCAGTGGGTAGCGCAGGCGTGAAATCGGTGTTCATGCCCATCTGCGAGAACAACCAGGTGAAGCCTTTGACAATGAATTCGAGCACGCCCGAGTTGCGCAGTACGCTGATGGCAACCAGCATGCCGACCAGATACGGAATGATCTTGAGTGACGTCTCGATACCGCCCTTCGCGCCCTCAATGAACGCTTCATAAACGTTGATCTTCTTGCGCAGGCCACCAACGATGAAGACGACGATGATGCCAAGCAACAGCAGGTTGCTGACGAGCTTCGAGACCAGGGAAATGTCGTCCTTGCTCATGTGCTGGCTCATGTACCAAACGAGTCCGGCAATCGCCGCCGTCATGCCACCGAGCCAGCCGAAGATGACGCGATCAAACAGGTTGATGCGCTGCCGGATAGCCACCGCGAGCAGGCCAACGAGGGTCGCTACCTAGGTCGCGATCATGCACGGAATGAAAATGTCCGACGCGTCGCGCGCACCGAGCACCGCGCGCTGCGCCATGATCGACAACGGGATCAGCGTGAGGCCGGATGCATGCAGTACGAGGAACATGATCTGCGCGTCGCTCGCCTCATCTTTCTTCGGAT
>CAYMSY010000775.1:0-1549 GCA_964393195.1 uncultured Alcaligenaceae bacterium
AACAACCTGTTCATCCGTACGGCGCTGAACGCGGTGCGAGAGGCGCGTGGCGAGGCACCGCTCGACGCCTTCGACTTTCTGGGTGAAGCGCGCGCCGCGGCCACGCGCCTGGGCCTGCCCGAGGCGATCCTGGCCCGGCCGGTCAACGACGGCTTCTCCGGCGGCGAACGCAAGCGCAACGAGCTGCTGCAGCTCGCGCTGCTGCGGCCGCGCCTGGCGGTGCTGGACGAAGTCGATTCCGGCATGGACGTGGACGGTGTGCGCGCCGTCGTGCAACTGGTGCAGGACCTGCGAGCGCAGGGCACGGCCTTTCTCGTGGTGTCGCACTACCAGCAGCTGATCGAATCGCTGGCGCCCGACGCGGTGCTGCGGCTGGACCAGGGTTGCATTGCCGAGACCGGCGGCGTCGGCCTGGCCAGCGACATCGGCCGCACCGGGTTCGTGCGCGCGGCAGAAACGCTGGACGCCTGACGTCATGGACAGCGCCCGCGCCGACATCCTGGCAGCCCGCCACCAACTGCAAACGCGGGGCTGGATCCCCCGCAAGGCCGAAACTTTCCGGCACCTGCCGCCGCCTGACGCGGCCGTCTGGCTGGGCGAGCAGACCGGGCAAGCGGCGACGGGCTGTGACGCCCACCCACTCGCGGGGGCCGGCTGGACGCTGCACCCGATCGGCCACAGCCCGCAAGGCCGGGTCGACGCCCGCTGGCTCGACGCCAGCGACGCCCTGCAGCGCGCCGAGCTGTGGGCCGGCATTCCGGCGCCGACGGGTGCAGGCGATTCGGGCAACGCGGACAATGCGGACAATCGCGCCGAGGGCGACGCCGCGCCCTTTGCCTGGGCCCACCGTGCCTTGTGCCGGCAAGGCCTGCGGCTGCGCATTGGCGGCACGCCGGGCACCGAGCGCGGCCCGTCCGACACCGTCTGGCTGCAGCTGCGTCACCAGCCGCGCAGCGCCGTCGAGGCGCCGATGCTGGTGATCGAGCTGCTCGCGGGCGTGCACTGCGTGCTGGTCGAGACGCACGACCGCCAGCCGGTGGCCTGCCAGCAGCCGGTCGTGCAGAACCTGCAGGCCCACATCGTGCTGGGCGAAGGCGCGACGCTGCAGCATCTGCGCATTGCCACGCCGGGTGCTGCCGACCGCATCGCGCACCACCTGCACGCCAGGCTCGGCCGGGGTGCACACTACGCACAGGCGCTGGTCGCTTCGGGCAGCAGCTACCACCTGCAGCGCAACGTGATCGCGCTGCAGACCGAAGGCGCCGTGGCCCGCAGCGCGGGCCTGCTGCTGGCGGCCGACTCGGCACTGGAACACCAGGTGCGCCTCTCGCATGGCGCCGCGGGCACCACCAGCACCATCGAGGACCTCGTCCTGGCCAGCGGGAGGGCGCGCGCCGTCGTCAACGCCCACACGCGCATCGCGCCCGGTGCCGCGCAGGCCGATGTGCGCCAGCGACTGACCGGCATACCCACCGGGGGCCAACCGAAGCTGGTGCTGCGGCCGCATCTGGAAATCCACCACGACCAGGTGCAGGCCACCCACAGCGCC
>CAYMSY010000776.1:0-1541 GCA_964393195.1 uncultured Alcaligenaceae bacterium
CCGCCGCGAGCGCACCACCGACCGAGCGCCCGAAAATCTGCATCGGGTAGTTCCACGGAATGATGTGGCCGGTGACGCCGTGCGGTTCGTAGAACGTCATCACGGCAAAACCCGGTGTATACGGAATGGTGTCGCCGTGCAGCTTGTCGCAGGCGCCAGCGTAGTACTCGAAGTAGCGCGCAACGGCCGTCGCGTCGGCTTTTGCCTGTTTGACTGGCTTGCCGCAATCGTGCATTTCGAGACGCCACAGTTCGTCGTGATGGGCGAGGATGGCGTCTGAAAGTTTGTGTATAAGACGTCCGCGCTCGACAGGAGCAAGTCGGCTCCATGCGCCTCCGTCTGCTGCCCGACGGGCAGCGACAACGGCCCTGCGGATGTCCTCTGCGTCGCCGCGCGCGAGATGTGCGAAAACTTGACCATCGCTCGGATCAAGCACCGGAATCGTTTCCTTCGTGCTGCCTGCAACACGCTGGTTATTGATGAAGTGAGTGGTCATTTGGCGGCAGTCGGCTTGAACATCCAGGCGAACGTGTACTCGTCGGTACGTGGCGTGTAGCCAAGATTTTTCTTCATCGCCCAAATGTTCATCTGGAAGTGCAACGGCACAATACCGTGATCGGCCATTGCGATTTCGGTTGCACGTGCGAGCAGTGCTTCGCGTTTTGCATCGTTGATGGTGACCAGCGCATCTTCCAGCATCGCATCGAACTTGCCGTTGGAATAGCGTCCACGATTGGCGTTGCCCCACCCTTTCTTCGCGTCGAAGGTGCCGAGCAGCGGCCGGAGGCTGTCCGACATCTCGCCCGACCCGGCGGACCAGCCCAGCAGCATCAGGCTGAAGTCAAGTTTGGTGGCGCGCGTGAAGTAGACCGACGATGGCATGGCATCAACCTTGGTGGTGATACCAATACGGGAAAGCATCTGCGCGACGGCCTGTGCGATTTGCTCGTCGTTTACGTAGCGGTTGTTCGGTGTGTGGATGGTGATGCCGAAGCCATCCGAATAACCGGCTTCTGCCAACAGTTTTTTCGCTTCCACGGCATCGAACTTGTCCGGTTTCAACGTTTTCGATGTGCCGGGATAGCCGTCCGGCAACGGCTGCCCGGCGGCGATGGCCTCGCCCTCCATCACGCGACTGACCATCGCATCACGATTGATCGCCAGCGAAATCGCCTGACGCACTCGCGGATCCTTGAGCGGGTTTTTGGCGAGTGGCTTGCCCTGTTTGTCTGTCGCGAATGGCGTCACATCGCGGTTCGAGTCGAGATGCAGATAGATCAGGCGGTTCGAGCCAACGCGGGCGAGTGACAGATTCCTGTCACTCTTCAACCGTGACATGTCAGCAGTTGGTGCATTTTCCAGCGCCTGGATGTCGCCTGACAGCAATGCTGCGACCCGGGCCGGATCGTTGGTCAGGATACGCAGGGTTGCTTTTTCCCACGGCGTTTTCCCGCCCCACCATGCGTCGTTGCGTGCGAGTTCGAGGCGATCTCCCTTGGCGAAACGCACCAGCTTGTACGGCCCCGTGCCAACGGCGGCCT
>CAYMSY010000777.1:0-786 GCA_964393195.1 uncultured Alcaligenaceae bacterium
CGGCCGCTACGTAGCAGAGCATCAGCGCGCCGGAACCGTTGCGGTAGAACATGCCACCCTGTTCAAGCAGCGTGTGCAGGAAGGGCGTGAATTCGCTGGGTTGTGATCGATGCGAAAAACCGGCGCCGAGCACGCCCCCCTTGAAGTCCGCCACGTCCTTCACGCGCGCTGGCTTGTCGTTCACCCATGCGCCGCCGGACACGCTGGCATGCGCGCCCGCGACGCCGTGAAAAAGCTCTTTCGCGTTCGGGTCGTACACCGCGCCTATCGTTGGCACGCCGTCGACAACAACGGCGATCGAAACGCACCATGTGTACATCGCGTTCACGAAGCAGGCCGTACCATCAATCGGATCGATGACCCAGATGATGGATTTGCCGTTGCGGTCGTCGCCGCCTTCCTCGCCGAGGATGCCGTCGTCCGGAAACGCCTCGGCAATGCGGGCGCGGATGAAGACTTCGGTTTCGCGATCAGCAATACTGACTTCGTCCTGCGTGCCTTTGGATTCAACGACGATCTGATCGAGATTCTTGAAGTAGTTGTGGGCGAGTTCGCCAGCCTGACGTGCAAGCGATTGGGCGAAGGTGTAGCGGGATTGGATCGATTGAGTCATGTGGTTCGCCGCTACATTGCGACTGTTTATTTTTCAGTGTTGTCATTTTCGCCGCAGGCGGGGATCCAGCAGGCGTTCTCGGCCAATTCGACGGACACGATGATTCTGACGTTCTGGATCCCCGGCTTTCGCCGGGGATGCGTCCGGGAGCGTGGTGTGTTTAGTCCATCAAA
>CAYMSY010000777.1:796-1535 GCA_964393195.1 uncultured Alcaligenaceae bacterium
CCCGCACGCGGGAGAGGGGACAATAAGATTCTCGCTGCGGAGAAATCAGCGCGGCGCGCCCGAAATCTCGTTCGTCCAGCGTGTCAGCAGCGCTTTGCGTACGGCCGATGAGCCGTATTTCGCCTGATCGTAGTCGATGAGTTTCACGTCGCTGGCTTTCACCGATTCGGCCGAGACTTTGGCGTCGACGTGCGACGGTATCTGGAATGCCTTCACCGTGGGCGCTAGCGACTGGATGTCCGGACGCAGCGCAAACTCATAGAACTTCTTCGCCTCGACCATGTTGCGTGCGCCCTTGATGATGCTCATCGAGCCGATTTCATAGCCGGTGCCTTCGCACGGCGCGACCAGCGTGACCGGGAATCCGCCGAGCTTGGGCACGATCAGGTCATGCATGAACGAGATGCCTATCAGTGTTTCGCCACGACCGACCGCCTGCGAAGGCGCAACACCGCTCTTGGTGTACTGGTTCACGTTCTTGTGCATCGCCTTCATGAAGGTGAAAGCTTTCTCTTCGCCCATCAATTGCACCAGCGTCGCGAGCATCGTATAGGCCGTGCCCGACGAATTCGGGTCCGGCATCTGCACTTCGTCCTTGTACTTCGGATCGGCAAGATCACTCCAGCACTTGGGCGCCGGCAGCTTTTTGGTCGCGAGCATCTTGTCGTTGTAGGAGTAGCCTAACGCGCCGAGGTAAACGCCGACGGTGCGGAAGCCCGAGGCCTCAGCCACCTTGTTG
>CAYMSY010000778.1:0-1525 GCA_964393195.1 uncultured Alcaligenaceae bacterium
GCATCCGGTTCGCTGATCGGGCGATCAAGAAAGCTGATCGCGTCGTAGCGTTCGAGATAGGTCGTGTCGGGCAGCACGAGATCGGCGAAGCGCACCATCTCGGAATCAAATGCATCGGCGACGACGAGAAACGGAATCTTGTGGTTGCCCGCTTCGTCGACGGCCTTGAGCATCTGCTGCGTTTCGGCCGTATTCATTGCGCTGTTCCACGCCATGTTCGCCATGAACAGGATCAGCGTGTCGATCTCGTAGGGATCGCCTTCCACCGCGTTCCTGATCACGGCATGCATCATGCCGTGCGACGCCAGCGGCGCTTCCCACGAGTACGCCTTGTCCAGACGCAGTGCGTTTCCCTGCGCGTCGAGCGCCAGTTCTTCGGGGCGGGTCGGAAAGCCGAGCGGCGTCTTCGACAGCGCAGTGTTGGGCGCGTTGATCAGACCGACGTCGTTTTCGGGCAATTGCGCGGGCGGGATCGGTCGCGGGAAGGGCGCTTTCGAGCGGAAGTTGCCGGGACCATCGAGCGCGCCAAGCAGCATCTGGATCAGGTGCAGCGAACGACAGGTTTGAAAGCCATTCGAGTGAGCACTGATGCCGCGCATGGCGTAGAACGCGACGGGACGACCCACGACTTTGTCATGCACGTTGCCATAGATGTCGGTCCATGTGCAGGGCAGTTCAATCGATTCCTTGAAGGCGATGTGCGCGATTTCGGCGGCGATGCGGCGAATTTGCCCGGCGGGCACACCGCAGCGCTCGGCGACTGCTTCTGCGGCGTATTCGTTGCCCGAATAACGATCAAGAATCAGCGAGAACACGGTTCGCACGTTTTGGCCATTGGCTTCGCCAGTCCAGTGCAGTGCCGGGGCGATGCCTTTTTCCATGCGGCAAGCGGCTTGCGTGTGCTGATCCAACACCAGAGGCTTGCCTTCTGCGTTTCGCAAAAATAATCCATCCTGCGATGTTCCCGGCGCATCAATGACGAGCCACGGCGCGTTGGTGTACTTCACCAGATATTCGTGGTCGATCCAGTCATGCTTCAGGAGTTCATGCACGATGGCGAGTGCGAACAGGCCGTCGGTGCCGGGGCGAATCGGTACCCATTCATCGGCGATGGCGCTGTAGCCGGTGCGGACCGGATTCACCGAAACGAATTTCGCGCCGCGAGTCTTCAACTTGTCGAGGCCGATCTTGATCGGGTTCGACGAATGATCTTCAGCCACACCCCAGAGCACAAAGTATTTCGCACGGTCCCAGTCCGGCGAGCCGAATTCCCAGAACGAATAGCCGATGGAATAGAGCCCGGCAGCCGCCATGTTCACGGAGCAGAAGCCGCCGTGCGCTGCCCAGTTCGGCGTACCAAACTGCTGCGCCCAAAGGCCGGTGAGTGCCTGCATCTGGTCGCGGCCCGTGAAGAACGCGAGCTTCTTCGGATCGGTCGCACGGATGTGTGCGAGGCGTTTGCTCAGCAGATCGAGCGCGTCATCCCACGAAATCGGATCGAAGATGCCGTCGCCGCGCTCGGTGC
>CAYMSY010000779.1:0-1525 GCA_964393195.1 uncultured Alcaligenaceae bacterium
CGAGTGGGTCACGATTGACGCGGAGCGCGTCGCCAGCTTGCCCAAATGCAGCGACAAGGACGACCAGAAATTCCTGCAGGTAGCGCTGTGCGGCAACGCTGACGCACTGCTGAGCTACGACCGTGCGCTGCTGAAAATGAAGCGTGGACTGCCGTTTCCAGTGCTCAAACCCGAGGCGTGGAGTCATACAGCTTTTGAGTCAAAGCGCGACTGAAAAGGGCCTTCAGCTACAAAATATGGAAAGTCGACTTTTGAGCAAATACGTCGGCGAGCCCAATGCAATAATGAATGCGTCAAAAAGCCATTGCTTCTCCGGGCGATCCAGACGAGTGTTCCTTGCTGCCAGGCAGCGTGCAGTCTTCGTTGCCAATTTGCTTGCTATGATTTCCGACCATGACATCGTCCGCACCAGATAAATCTTTCGCTGCGCCGGCCGCTTTACAGGGGGCAGCCGCTTCCGGTTATCTGTCGAAACACCGCATCGAGGCCCTCACCGACGGGATCTTCGCGGTCGCCATGACCCTGCTGGTCATCGAGCTCAAGATCGGCGAGCACGGCGCGATTGCCAATGCCGAGCAGTTGCAGCACGCGCTGGTCGCGCTGCTGCCGAAGGGGCTGGCGTGGATCATCAGTTTCTTCGTGCTCGCGTTTTTCTGGCTGGGGCACCATCGCCTGTTCCAGCATGTGCGTTATGTTGACGCACGCATGCTGTGGGCCAATATTGCGATGCTTTGTGCCGCAAGCCTGATGCCGTTCAGCTCGGCGCTGGTGGGCGAATACGCCGGGGCATTCGTCTCGCAGTGCTTTTATGCGATCAACATGATTGTGTTGTCGATGACCTCGCTCGCGATGCTGATCATCGCCCGGCGTTCACCGGCCTTGCTGGAAGTACCGCTGAGCAACGCGATCTTCGTTGGCAGCCGTTTTCGCATTGTCTCGCTGATCGTTCTCAGCGTCGCCGCCCTCGTGGTGGCGTGGTACGCCGCGCCGTTTGCGACCGTCGTTTTCGCCGCGATGCCGCTGGTCGGACACATCTCGCGACGGCTCGCAGCCAAAGCGGCTGTTGCCGAGCCGGCGGCGTAGGCCGATTACTCTTTCGGGCGGTCGCCGCCGTCGTCGAGCCCCGTCGCCATGTGCGAGAAACCGTTGTCGACATAGAGGATTTCGCCGGTCATGGCGCTCGCCCAGTCGGACATCAGGAACGCCGCCACGTTGCCGACTTCATCGGCCGTCGCGTCCGCAAATTTCTTGAGCATGGTCGAAAAACCGGCGATGCCCGCCGCCGCCAGCGTCTTGATCGGACCGGCGCTGATGCCGTTCACGCGCGTACCCTCGGGGCCGAGCGCTGCGGCCATGTAGCGAACATTTGCTTCCAGCGCCGCCTTGGCCACGCCCATCGTGTTGTAGTTCGGCAGCGCGCGCACGGCGCCGAGATAGGTGAGCGTCAGCATCGAAGCGTTGCGGCCTTTCATGAGCGGGCGCGCCGCCTTGCCCAGCGCGGCGAAGCTGTACGCTGAAATGTCCA
>CAYMSY010000780.1:0-1519 GCA_964393195.1 uncultured Alcaligenaceae bacterium
CATGCCGGCGGGGACGGAGTTCGGCATCATGGCAACGATTCTGGGTGGCGCGTTTGACCGGTTGCCTGCCGAGTTGCGCATTTGTTTTGCGCATGGCGGCGGTGGCTTTCCGTATCTGCTGGGGCGGTTGGAGAACGCGTGGCACAGGCGCGATATTGTGCGCGGCATTTCGCAGCATCCGCCGAGTCACTACCTCAATCGTTTCAGTGTGGACAGCGCGGTGTTTGACCCGCGTGCGTTGCGGCTTCTCGTCGATACGATGGGTGCGGATCACATCATGGTCGGCAGCGACGCACCATTCCCGCTTGGCGAAGAGCACATCGGCGACCTGGTGCGTAATCAGCCGGGGTTAACCGAGCTACACAGGCAACAGGTTTTGACGGAAAATGCCAAAAGTTTCTTTGGGCTTTGAACAACCTGCCGGTACAAAGGCACTAAGCGCAAGCGCCCGATAAATGCAACATATTGCATTTTCAAGAATTTCACACTACATTTAGGTCATCAAACATGGCGAAATCGTCAAAAAATCAACGTTTCGGAGGAAATATGATGCATAAACTGGTAGCCGCTCTCATTGCGGCAGGATGCCTGTCCGGGGTTGGCTTTGCACAAACTGCGCCGCTGAAAATAGGCTTTGTCGCCGAACTGTCAGGGCCACAGGCGCCACTCGGACAGGACCAATACGATGCGTTGATGATGCTGATCGAACAGAACGGCGGCAAGCTCGGTGGCGTGCCGGTACAGGTCATCAAGGAAGATTCGCAATTGAAGCCGGACGTCGCCAATCAGGTCGTCGACAAGCTGCTCGAAAAAGACAAGGTGCAAATCATCACCGGTGTGACGTTCTCGAACATCATGATGGCCGTGCACAAGAAGATTACTGACAAGGGCGTGTTCCTGATCGGATCGAACGCCGGACCGTCGCCCGTCGCTGGCGCGCAGTGCTCGCCGTACTTTTTCAGCACCTCGTGGCAGAACGACAATCAGGCGGAAGTCGTCGGCAAGTACGCCAGCGACAAGGGCTACAAGAACGTGATCGCGATGGCTCCGAACTATCAGGCAGGCAAGGATTTCGTCGCCGGGTTCAAGCGCTCGTTCAAGGGCGGCACGATTACTGACGAAATCTATACGCCGCTTAATCAGCAAGATTTTTCAGCCGAACTGGCGCAGGTCGCGAGCAAGAAGCCGGACGCGCTCTACGTGTTTTATCCGGGTGGTCTTGGTGTGAATTTCGTGAAGCAATTCCAGCAGGCTGGACTCAACAAGAGCATCACGGTGATGAGCACGTCGACGGTGGACGGCAGCACGCTGCCAGCGTTGCGCGATGCGGCATTGGGCATGCTCTCAGGTACCTTCTGGGGCCCGGATTTCCCGAATGAAGCGAACCAGAAATTCGTCGCTGCTTTCGAGAAAAAGTACAACCGCATTCCGTCGCAATACGCGGCGCAAGGTTTCGATGCGGCACAGTTGCTCGACAGCGCGATCCGCAAGGTCAAAGGCAAGGTCGAGGACAAAAAGG
>CAYMSY010000781.1:0-1512 GCA_964393195.1 uncultured Alcaligenaceae bacterium
GCCGCAACCGCGAGCACAGCGAACACATCGTTTTGCCCTCTTCCAAAACCCGTTTGACGATGCTGTACGTATCCGCTTCAACGATTTTGAAATTAACGCCGAGTTTTTCCAGGTACTGCGGCAGGATGTGTTCCGGGAAATCCGGTTGCTTCTGGTCGAGATTGACGGCGATGAGCTCAAAGTTGACCGGGGCCACGACCTGCAGCGCGAGCAACAGATCGAGCATGGTGTAGCTGTCCTTGCCACCCGACAGGCAGACCATGATGCGGTCGCCCTCGCTGATCATGCCGAAGTCGGTGACTGCCGCGCCGACGATATTGCGCAAACGCTTGCCTTCGCGCGAGAGCGAAAACGGCAGTGTTCGCGGTTGCCGCGAGGCGGCGGCGGGCTGCCGTGAAATTTCGGCACCGACGGGTGAATTCTCTGTTGCGGTGGTGGCCTGATTCATGCGACTATTTTAGGTGCCGGGTCCGTATTCACTAAGGAGTATTGCGATGCGCAGATTGACCGCTCTCACTGCCTCCCTGCTGGCCTTGCTCGCGATGAATGTCGCGCTGGCGCAGAACAGCAAATCACCCGGCGAAAAGTTTTCCGACAAGATGAGCGCCGATGTCATCGAAAAGGCGCTTACCGGTGTCGTCAAATTGCGAACGATGGCCGCGCCGACTGCGAAAAGCAATGCCACGCTCGGCGCCGAACGCGAGGGCAACGGCATCCTGCTGGCACCGAAACTCGTGCTCACGATTGGTTATCTCGTGATGGAAGCCGATGAGGTGGAAATTACCGATCACAAGGGCCGCAAGCTGCCGGGCAAGGTCGCCGGATTCGATCAGGAGACCGGCCTCGGCCTGGTGCGCCTGCTGATACCCGCGCAAGGCGAGCCAATGGTGCTGGGTGACGCGCGCTCGCTCAAGGAGAAGGATGCGGTGCTCGCCGCCGGTGCCCGCGGCAACATCGCGCCGGCCTTCGTCACCTCGCGCCGCGAATTCACGGGCGGCTGGGAATACCTGCTGGACGAGGCGATCTTCACCTTTCCGCCGATCGCCGACTGGGGCGGCGCGGCGTTGATCGAGCCGTCGGGCAAGCTGGTTGGCGTGGGCTCACTGTTCGTGCGTGACGCAGCGGGCAATGGCACGAGTGTTCCCGGCAACATGTTCGTGCCAGTTGACATCCTGAAACCCATTCTCGATGAGCTGATCGAAAACGGTCGGCGCAAGGGTGCGCAGCGACCGTGGCTCGGTATCACCACTTTTGAGGACGAGGACGGCGTCAACGTGGGCCGGCTTTCGGCGGATGGACCGGCAGACCGCGCGGGCGTGGAACGCGGCGACATCATCACGGCGGTCGGCCGCACGGATGTGAAGACGCTCGCCGAGTTCTATCGCGCCGTCTGGTCACGCGGCGAAGCGGGCGTTCGCGTGCCGCTGACCATCAAGCGCGGCAAGCAGGAACTCACCGTCAACGTGCGCAGCATTGATCGCGGCAGCTTTTTTGCGGCGCGAACCGCGCATT
>CAYMSY010000782.1:0-1511 GCA_964393195.1 uncultured Alcaligenaceae bacterium
CAGGCGCGCAATGAACAAACCATCGACCAGCGGGTTCATGACACCGTCGCCGTCCACGTCGTAGCAGTTCGCCGGAGCGGGCGGCGCGCCACCGATGCCGGTGAGCGCAACGTTGAGCGTTGCCGGTGTCACGCCCACCGGCAACAGGCCAGTGCAGCTCAGGATCGCCGTCTTGCTGCCGGCGCTGGTGGGGCGGAAGACGATCGGCAGCGCCTCGGTTTGTCCCGGTGGCACGGTGACCGCATTGAAGAGTCGGGCAAACATCCCCGCGTCCGGGCCGAGTATCGAGCAGTTGCCGGCAGGCACTTCCACCGCGAGCCCATTGGCCGCCGGTGCCACGATGCCGAACGACGGGAAGGCCGCATCGCCCACGCGCATGGCGACGAAGTCCAGCACGCTGGGCGCGATGGTGAACTGGGTCGGTGGCGGTGGCAGCGAATCCAGCGTCAATGATGCCGCCGAGATGCCGCCCTGATCGCTGGCACAGCGGTCAGTGAGTTCAAGCGTCCAGGTGCCGTTCACCTGAGCGCCGGTCAGGCCGGTGAAGACGGACAACAGCGGCGTAGTCGGGGCCGGCGACGTCGCAACAGGGCCGGATACGGTGGTGGCGTACGTCCCTCCCGGAATCACGCCAGACGGCGAGACGACGGCGGCTTCGGCTGACCAGATGTTGGCCGTGCTGATCGCAGGATCGACAAAGGTGTAGTTGCCCGACAGGTGCCGTCCGGAGCCGAATGCATACTGCGATGTCGCACCAATGCGCCCGAACAGGGTCGCCGAGGGCGATCCCCCCGGCGCCTTCAGCACGGCGAGCACGTCACCCGCAAACGTATGCTGGGCAAAGAAGTTCATGGCCACGCGAATGTCGGTCAGCGGGGCGCTCATGCCGTTGACGTTGAACGAGATGACCAGCGGCGCTCCGGGCCCGCCGCAACTGACCGATCCATCGGGAATATTGCCCGTGCCGGTGCCGTTGAAGGTGGCAGCCTCAACGGCGCATGCCACTGCGACGAGCAAAACGCCCAACAGGGCACGCAGATTGCAAAACAGCGAGGCGGACAGGGGCACGGCGTTCTCCACGTTCAGGTTGACTCACGCGGCAAGGCCGTCGTGGCGGGCAGACAGCGAATCGCCTGTGCGAAACGGCCGCCCTGTTTTGGTTTACGCAGTTACGGTCACGCGTCGGACATTACGCAGAAAAAGCGGCACAACTATTGATGGAGAAGCGCATTCAATATGGGCTTAATTCGTGGAAATGCATAAAGTCGACTTTATGTGTTTTCAGCCATTAAGCCCCTTGCAAACGTCACTACAGCGCCAAGTTGTTCGGAACATGGTCCGACGTTTCGAGCATCAGCCTCGCGCCCGCCAGCGACTGAGCAGCAGCGCGTTGGTCATCACGCTGACCGAGCTCATCGCCATCGCGCCGCCAGCCACCACTGGATTGAGATAGCCAAACGCGGCAAGCGGAATGCCAGCGACGTTGTAGGCAAACGCCCAGAACAGGTTCT
>CAYMSY010000783.1:0-1511 GCA_964393195.1 uncultured Alcaligenaceae bacterium
GCTGGCGAGCGTCTCGCACAGGCGCGGCAGTGCCGCGAGTGTTGCGCGCAGGCCTGCCAGCTCGCGCGGACGAACGCTTGCCATCGCGATGCGGCTGGCGATGCGTTCGATGTCGGAAAGGCCGCGCAAAACGTCCTGAATTGCCTCAAAACTGACCGCCTGATCGCGGGCCAGCGAGGCAACCGCCTCATGTCGGGCCCGGGCCAACGCCTGATCACGCGGCGGCTCGCACAGCAGCGCACGCAGCAGACGCGACCCAGCCGCCGTTTCGCAGCGATCCAGCAGCGAGAGCAGGGTGGGTTCGTTGGCGCCAGAGAGCGTCTGTGCGATTTCCAGATTGCGCAGCGTCGAGGCGTCCATTTCCAGCGCCTCGGACGCGCGTTCGACGTGTACCGTCGACACCGGCAGCCGTGTGCCGCCGCTGACCATGCGCACAAAGGCGAGGCCCGCGCCGACGGCAGTCACGGCGAGCGGAACGCGTTCAACGTCCAGATGTGCAATGGTTGAGGTGCCGAGCGCCTGGGTCAGCTCATCGTTGGCGCGCGTCGGCGTGAATTCGTAATCCGGTCGTGCACGAATCATGAATTCGCTGCCGAGCAGGGTGCGCAGCGTCGTTTCAGCGGACTCGGCGTACACGATTTCGGCGGGCGCCTTGCGGGCAAGGTAGGTCGCGAGTTCGCCTTGTTGCATGTCGCGCAGGACGAGCGTGCCGGAGGACGCGTTGATCAGCGCCACGCCCGCGCGTGACGCGTCGAGCGCCACGGCGGCAAGGATCGTTTCGCGGCGCGGATCGACCAGTGTGGCATCAGTGACCGTCCCCGGCGTGACGATGCGCGCAACCTTGCGTTCGACCGGACCCTTGGTCAGACCGGGAACGCCCACCTGTTCGACGATGGCCACGGTTTCCCCGGCACGCACCAGCCGGGCGAGGTAGCCGTCGAGCGAGTGAAACGGTACGCCGGCCATCGGAATCGGGGCGCCAGCCGATTCGCCGCGCGCCGTCAGCGTGATGTCGAGGAGCTTGGCCGCACGCCGGGCGTCGTCGAAGAAAACCTCGTAGAAATCCCCCATCCGGTAAAGCACCAGCTTGTCCGGATGCTCGGCCTTGAGCGCCAGATACTGCTGCATCATGGGCGTATGCACGGAGGCCATCAGCTGTTCGCTTTCTGGTGGGCGCTCAGGCGTAACAGCTCTACGCTGTGAGTACCATTCAGAATGGGCTCAATGCATAAAAATGGCATAAGTCGACTTTTGGCACTATTTGCCGATAATCCCTTTGCGGACGTCATTTCAGGAAAAAGCTGTTACGAATTTTTGACTGGCATGACGGCCAGATCACTTCATTTGCAGCGTCTTCAGCAGTTCCGGGAAGATTTTTGGCGTTCCGGCGACGATGGCGCCGCTGTCCATGTAGGTGTCTTCGCCGTCAATGCCGGTCACCAGACCGCCCGCCTCCATGATCAACAGCGCGCCGGCCGCCATGTCCCAGGCGTTGAGCTTCATCTCCCAGA
>CAYMSY010000784.1:0-1511 GCA_964393195.1 uncultured Alcaligenaceae bacterium
CCGGGTCACTTCTCAATGAAAATCCCGGGTCACTTCTCAGCAACAATCAACACCATTTGGGGGCATGACTTTTTGCGAACAGGGGGTCGGTAGGGCGATATGCCCCCATCCATGCCCCCAAATCGGCCTGATTGTATGCGAACATAGGCGAACGCTCCCGAATAGTTCCGGCTCATTTTTGGCAGATTTTCGTTGGTTTAGCAACTGTTGGCGACTGAGCGCGAACAAAAAACTGGTGCCCAGAAGAGGCGTAGAACTTTCGTCTCAGGCAATGCCGGTGCGTCTCTACCTACCCTGTAAAATCAGCGATTTGTCTTGTAAGGTGTTCGCGGTAGGTCGCCCCCATTTGCCTGAAATCCCGCCGAAATGTGGGAACGAATGTGGGACCGTTTCAGGCGTCAGCATATGGGAACAGACGCCTGAAATTCCCTGACAGGGACTCGAACCAATGGCACTTACGACGTTGAAGGTGAAAAATGCAAAACCCGGTCGCCATGTCGATGGCCGGGGCTTGTGCTTGCTGGTGAAAGACAGTGGCGCGCGAACCTGGGTGCTACGAATGCAGCGAAACGGCAGGAGGCGTGACTATGGCCTTGGATCAGCGCTGGAGGTATCGCTGGCAGAGGCCCGCGATGCGGCAGCGGCATTGCGTCGTCAGGTGCGCGACGGAGCCGATCCTGTCGCCGAACGGCGCAGGGCGCGCAAAGTCATGCCGAGCTTCGAGACCGCTGCACGCGACTGCTACGATGCACTGAAGGAAGGCTGGAAAAATCGGCGCTACGCCAACTGGATTTCCAGCTTTGAAAATCATGTCTTTCCGTTGATCGGAACCAAGCCAGTCGATCAAGTCGACAGCGCGTGCGTGGTCGAGGTCTTATCGCCCATCTGGCTCGAAATACCAGAAACGGCCCGCCGCCTTCTCCAGCGCATTGGCTCTGTGCTGGACTTTGCGCATATCAAGGGCTGGCGGGACGAAGAGGCGTCCTTGCGGTCCGTGCGTAAGGGCTTGCCGCGCCAGACCGGCAAGAGCGTCCATCTAGAAGCCATGCCCTTTGCCGACGTGCCCGCGCTCATGGAAACGCTGGCGACCGCATCACCGACGACTGGCCGGGATGCGCTGCGCTTCACCATCTACAACGCTGTGCGGTCAAACGAGACTCGCTTTGCGGTGTGGACCGAGTTCGATCTGGACAAAGCCCTCTGGACCATTCCCGGCGAGCGGATGAAGGCAAAAGAAACCCACGTCGTGCCATTGTCAGCACCTGCGGTAGCATTGCTGCGTAGGCGCTGGAATGAACGCGCTAACGATACCGGACTGGTGTTTTCCGCTGACGGCGAAAAGCCCATGAGCGATATGACCATGACCAAATTGTTGCGCGATGGCGGCATCAAGGGTGTGACCGTTCACGGCTTCCGTTCCGCCTTCACCGATTGGGTTGCCGAGAAAACCGATTTCCCGAAAGAAGTTGCAGACAAGGCACTTGCGCACAAATTGACCAATCAGGTCGAGG
>CAYMSY010000785.1:0-1511 GCA_964393195.1 uncultured Alcaligenaceae bacterium
CTTGTCTCCGGCCTTACCAATGGTCTCGCGGCTGATCTGATCGCGCACGAACAGGTAGCTCAGCTCACCCATGCTCTGCCATTTGCCCGGTACCAACCTGGGCTTGGCAAACGCGACGCTGAAGATGACGATGATGAAAGCGCTGACCAGGATCAGCAGAATGACTGGCTTGTTGATGCCGAAGTCGATCCCAAACACGCTGAACTCAACCAACGGTGCGTATTCGAAAATCTCGGTGCCTGGTGCGGGGAATCCGCAACCAGACATCAGGTGGCAGTCAAAGCCCGCAGAACCAACAACATCAAGTACGTCAGCCACTGCTCACCTCGGTAGCTGTCATCCCAGTCCGACCCCTCACTGCATTCACGTCTGGCTACGTCGTTTCAGTTCTACGGTCTCCTGGTTCAGCCGAGCGAGTACGAGGTACAAGCTCGCGGCCATCCCGAAGAGGATCCCACCGGCGATGAAGAGCGCTTCATGACCCAGCCACTGACCCAACAGCCACCCGACTGCGCCGTACAGAAGCATTCCGGCCAGCAATCGACCGGTAATCATCCATGCGGTTTCGTTCGGGGAGGCTGCTTTGGTCTCAGCCGCTTCCTTACTCGCCATCGCGGAGCAACCTAGCAGCCCGGTGTATCGCACGCTTAATGTGCCACGGGGTCGGAGTAGTCGAGTTCCGATTCATTCCGATTTTCGTGCGTATCAACGCGTTTGTACCGGTCCCGAACCCGGCTCGACGTACAGCACCTTCGTGCGGGTCATGGTGATCACCATGGCAATCGTCCACACGAATGCGCAGCCAACAATTGTGAGCGCGAACGCTTTCGGATTGAAGAACGTCGCATCCTGCAGAACCAGGATGAGGCCAAACATGACAGCCATCTGCACAACATAAACAAGCAGCGCGGTGTTCATCGCGATCGCCGGGTTATTACGCAGTACCCGTGTCACGACGTACTGGCCACCGCCGAAGAACCCGACGACAACGATCGTGCCGATCACTCCCGCGACTAGGCCGTCGGCCCCACCGAAGATGAAGGCCAAAATGGCGATGAGCGCTCCCGTTATTGCAACGGAGATGAGCGGCACTCGCAGTAAGCGGGCGTCGGCTGCCTCGGCCGAATACGGCTCCGGGCCGCTTTTCGCCGCGTCTGACCGCCCGGACTGCCCTTCTGCGGGATATGTCATAACAGGCACGACCTTAACACGCCGCCCAGGGCGCTGGAGCTACGCGACTGTCGCCGAGTCGCGAGCGGCCGCAGGACGAAATACCGCAATTGCCAGTGCGATCACGCCAACGATGAAAATCGCGAGCGAGATTCCGGCCGGAACAAACGCGAGTAGCACGGCGCAAAAAGCAATCAGCGCTGTCCACGCGTGCATGAGACCCACCGCCCGTCGTTGTGAGTGTCCAAGCTCGATCAATCGGTGGTGCAGGTGCTGCTTGTCGGGGGCGAAGGGACTCCGGCGAGCCCGAGTTCGTCGAACCACCGCGAGACCGACGTCGA
>CAYMSY010000786.1:0-1503 GCA_964393195.1 uncultured Alcaligenaceae bacterium
CACGGCGAACGCGAGCGGCTGCATCGCATCCCCCGCGAGCATCGCGGTGGCGTCACCGAACACGACATGGTTGGTCGGCTTGCCGCGCCGCATGTCGTCATCGTCCATGCACGGCATGTCGTCATGAATCAGTGAATAGGCGTGAATCAGTTCGACCGCTGCGGCAGCATGATCGGCCAGCTCGTCGCTCGCGCCCACAGCGCCCGCGCTCGCATACGCGAGCAATGCGCGCAGCCGCTTGCCGCCACCCAGCGCGCTGTAGCGCATGGCCTCGCACAGGCGCCCGGAGGTGAGTTCCGCCGACGGCGTCCACCGCGCCAGCGCCGCTTCCACACGACCGCGATAGGTCGCCGCCCATTGTTCAAATCCCTGATGCCACATGTTGTTCTTATTCGGGCTGAAACGGTTTCAACACGTCGCCTTCGAGGATTTTGACCTGCTGTTCAACTACCGCCAGCTCGCCCTGCGCGAACTTGAGCAGTTCGGCGCCACGCTTGTAGGCGGCCAGCGAATCGGCCAGCGGCAGATTTCCGCCCTCAAGGTCGGCCACGAGCTTTTCGAGCTCGTCGAGCGCTGCTTCAAAGGTTTTGGGCGGGGCTTTGGCCATGAAAGGTGCCGGAGGCGGTAAACAGGAAATTCTAAGCGTCAATCCGCTGCCGTGCGGCGCCTAGAGCTTGAAGCCTAGGCGCGAGCCGGCATTTCGGCCCGAACATGGGATAATGCATATGTTTGACGACGCAGCCTCACACCCAAAAGCGGCCAGCGGCACCCGGTTCCGGAATCCTGTCCCAGTGACAGGGGTTTCCCGAAACGGGCGAGCTCCGGGCAGAGGTTGACTTAGCAAGGGTTGGGTGCAGTCCGTAATTGCACCTGGTTTAAGTTGGGTTAACTTTTCCTGGACGGTTTGGAGCCATGACACGCCTCAACACCGCTGCGGAGCTGTCCGCACCGGTCACTCAATTACCTCCCGCCGCGTATTTCGACGCTGACCTGTTGCAGCGCGAGCGTGAACTGCTGTTCTCAAAGGGGCCGGGCTACGCGGGCCATGCGCTCATGGTGCCAAACGTGAACGACTACGCGGTGCTCGCCAGTCGCGGCAACGCGCAGGCGCTCACGCGGACCGAACGCGGCGTAAACCTGATTTCCAATATTTGCCGCCATCGTCAGGCCATGATGCTCGACGGTCGCGGTTCGCTCTCGCAAAACGGCGGCAATGTGGTCTGCCCGTTGCATCGCTGGACCTACTCCGGCGAAGGCGAGCTGATCGGTGCGCCGCATTTTCCGTGCAATCCGGAGCTCAATCTCGCCAACAGCGGGCTCAAAACCTGGAACGGCCTGCTGTTTGACGGTGCGCGCGATCCGGTGGTTGATCTGGCGGCGCTGTCCGCACAAACGCGGCAGGCACTCGATTTTTCGGGTTATGTGTTCGACCGTGCGGTGGTGCACGACTGCAACTACAACTGGAAGACCTTCATCGAGGTCTATCTGGAGGACTACCACGTC
>CAYMSY010000787.1:0-1502 GCA_964393195.1 uncultured Alcaligenaceae bacterium
CACCAGGCAACCGCATGATTCCGTCGCGGGTGCGCGTGCTGCTGGACGCGCTTGAGGCTTATGCGCAGGGGCAGCGCGGCGCGACGTCCGCGAGTGAAAAGAAAGCGCCGCTGCCTCGGAGTAAGACGCGGGCAAAGTGAGCATTCGTTCGTGCGCCGCGACTCAAATCGCGACGATCGCCATCAAACCGTTTGCAGCGAATTTCCCATCAGCAGTTCATAACTGCGCTTCCGCGCGTCATGATCATGCACCGCGCCTGCGATGATGAGTTCGTCGGCTTGTGTTTGCGCGATGATCTCGTTGAGCTTCGCGTGAACCGTGGCGGGTGAGCCGACGGCGGTGACGGTGAGCATTTGTTCCATGCCCGCGCGTTCTGCGGGCGAGCCGAGTACGTTCATTTCGGCGACTGGAATCGGTTTGGGCAGTGGGCCGCGTTTGCCTGTTTGCATGCCGAGGAAGCGTTGTTGCAGCGACGTGAACAGATACGCGGCTTCATCGTCTGTGTCGGCGCAGACGACGTTGACGGCGACCATTGCATACGGCTTCGTCAGCGCGCCAGGCAGACCGTTCGGCTTGAAGCGGGCGCGATAGATTTGCAGAGCCTGCATCAGCATGGCGGGCGCAAAGTGTGATGCGAAGGCAAACGGGTAGCCGAGATGTGCAGCCACCTGCGCGCTGTACAGGCTCGACCCGAGCAGCCAGATCGGGACGTCGCAGCCGATACCGGGGATCGCGCGCACGGGACGCCGCTCATCCGCAGGCGGGTGGAAGTATTCGGCGAGCTCGACAACATCGCCGATGAAGTCATCCTCGGTTTGCGTCGCCAGCGTTCGGCGCAGTGCGCGCATCGTCATCTGGTCGGTGCCCGGTGCGCGACCGAGCCCGAGGTCGATGCGACCGGGGTGGAGCGTAGCCAGCGTTCCAAACTGTTCCGCGATGACCAGCGGCGCATGATTCGGCAGCATGACGCCGCCGGAGCCGACGCGGATCGTCTTCGTCCCGCCAGCGAGGTAGCCGATGAGCACGGAGGTCGCAGAGCTCGCGACACCGTCCATGTTGTGGTGCTCCGCGACCCAGTAACGGTTGTAGCCGAGCGCTTCGGCGTGTTGCACGAGGTCGAGCGAATTGCGCAGCGCCTCGGCGGCGGTGCTGCCTTCAACAATGGGGGCGAGATCGAGGATGGAAAGGGGAATCATGGGCTCTGTTTTATCTGGCGTCATTCTCGTGCGAAGCACGGGAATCCAGAAAGGTGGCGATGACATCGAAGATTGCAAGGGTCCGGAACGGACGCATTGCATGTCCGTACAAGGGTTAAAGGGGCGCAAAATTGCGGTTTCGTCAAATGCGCCGACCGGCCAACCACGGCCACTGCCCGGCGACAATCTTTGTGACACCCAACCTCATGTCTGCCGCCGATACCGCCCGACCCGCTGACGACACCGATCCACAGGAAACGCAGGAGTGGCTGGCGTCGCTGGATGCGTTGATCGCCGCTGAAGGCC
>CAYMSY010000788.1:0-1502 GCA_964393195.1 uncultured Alcaligenaceae bacterium
TCAGTTTGACCCCCCGCCCGTGTATTAGTGGGGCTTGTGTCCGATCTACGGGCAGAGCTCCGGTAGGTGAGTGCATTTGATTGCGCTTTCGAAAAGTCGTACGCGGCGGCGGCGGCGAGGTTGCGGTGTTTGGCTAGATAGCCGCTACGCATCCATGCCCACCTGTGGCGCACGGCGCGTTGGAAGTCCGTCAGTGTCCAGCCTGAGCGGGCGGCAGCTCCCGCGACGGCCATGCGTGCGTGGCTGGGTGACGCGTATCGGCCTTCGGGCGGACCGTGGGTGGCGACGTTTTCCGCCCATGCCCCGATGCGTGGTCCGCGCAGGTCGATAACGGTTTGGGATTCGTCGTTGTTACCGACACTTGCGGGTTCAGGTAGCGGAGGTATGACGAGTTTGAGGCGCGCCCAGCCGTCGCGTGCCGGGGTGGCGGTCAGCGCGGTTGTGAAGTCTTCTTGCCCGGTGACGACTCGCTGATAGCCACCTTTGGGGTGTGGCGAGCCGCTGGGGCGGATACATCCTTGGCCAACATTCGACAGGGGAGCGATGTCCAGTGTGCTGAATCGGGCTCGCAGGGCACGTGCCATTGTCCGGACTTCGGCCGCGGCGACTGGGTGTGGCAGTCGCGCGTAGACGTGACGGCCACGTGTGGGGGATTCATCGATCCATGTGGGCAGCCCGCAGGAGCGCAGTAACAGTGCAAGTTCGACGGACTGGGCGCGCACGAGTTCGCTGGGAACGGTTTTCGCGTCGAGGTCGAAGGCGAGAGTGTGCAGGCGTGCATTGCCGTCAAAGAGCATCACCGCACTTGCTTTGCGTGGCAGGGCGGCCGTCAGGACGCGTTGATCCCGCGGCCTGTACGTGGCCTTCGTACCGGTATACGAGACTTGGCGCATCGCATTGTTGCCGCTGACGATCGCGGCGGTGGCGGCCCACTCGGTCGCTGCGGCGTCACCGTCGGTGAAGGACTCCGCTGACAACGGTGCCGCTTCAGGCAGGCCATAGCTGACACCTGCCATCAACGTTTCCGGTGGTGTGGGGCGTGTTGTCATGGCGCCGCCCAGGCGTTGTTAGGCGTGATGTCGGCGGGCGGATTGCCCGCGCGGCCTGCCCCCCGGGGGCCTGGGCCGCCTCGTTTGATGACGCGCCGATGAGCAGTAGTTAAGGAGCCGGTGGATTGGTGGCGGCGGATGTTGACCGATCCGGTGCCGCGGTGATCGTCTGTGCAAGGCGCGACTTTCGGGGTTTCGAGCGGGCTCCGAGAAGGATGCGTGAGGTGTGTGACCGGTCCCTGCGCGCAAATGAGTCGCGCCCGACGCGCCGATTCAGGCGCGAAAGCGTGCAATTGCTCGACAGGCAGGGCTATAGTCATCGTCAACTCCTTCGGGTACGCGGAAGCGCCCATCGGATCAGTGGATTTTTAGGACGTAAGGTCAGCGCCAACTGGCCGTACGAACAGGACTTTGAGACTCACCCCGCCGCCAAGCGGGGTTTTTCTCGTTAAT
>CAYMSY010000789.1:0-1501 GCA_964393195.1 uncultured Alcaligenaceae bacterium
TTCTTCAAGCAGTACAACTCGATCAAGCCATACGTGATCAACAACGACCCGCCGCCGGAAAAAGAACGGCTCCAGTCGCCCGAGGACCGGCTTGAACTCGACGGTCTGTACGAATGCATCCTTTGCGCCTGCTGTTCGACCTCGTGTCCGTCGTTCTGGTGGAATCCGGACAAGTTCGTTGGCCCGGCCGGGCTGCTGGCCGCATATCGTTTCATAGCCGATTCGCGCGACCAGGCAACCAACGAGCGCCTGGACAATCTCGAAGACCCGTATCGCCTGTTCCGTTGCCACACCATCATGAATTGCGTCGAGGTATGCCCGAAAGGCCTGAACCCGTCGCTGGCGATCGGCAAGATCAAGGAAATGATGGTCAAGCGTGGAGTGTGAAACCCGCATGTCGCCTGATGATGATTCCCGCATTTACGACCGCATTCGCTGGCGTGCGCGGCGCGGTTTGCTGGAGAACGACATCCTGCTCAGCCGCTTTCTGAATTCCCAGCTGACGCAGCTGTCGACGGAGGAAATTGGCTGGCTGGAGCAATTGCTGCGGATGGAAGATAACGACCTGCTGGATTTGCTGATGGGTCGAAAAATCAGTGACGACGCCCGCCTGGCGCCACTGGTTGAACGTATCCGGGCGGCGTGATCTGCAAGTGCTGTAAAGGGAGATTCAATTTCCACGAATAGGAGTGCAATAAAATGAACGAAAAAGGCAAAGCAACTCTATCCTACGGCGACGGCAAGACCGTCGATCTGCCGGTCTACGGCGGCTCGATCGGACCGGACGTGATCGATATACGCAAACTCTATGGCCAGACCGGGATGTTCACCTACGACCCGGGCTTCCTGTCGACCGCATCCTGCAATTCGGCGATCACCTTCATCGACGGCGACAAGGGCGAACTGCTGTATCGCGGCTATCCGATTGAGCAGTTGGCCAACAACTGCGACTTCCTTGAAACCTGCTACCTGCTGCTGAAGGGTGAACTGCCCGATGCCACGCAGAAGAAGGACTTCGTCACCCAGGTGACCAACCACACCATGGTGCACGAGCAGATGCAGTTTTTCCTGCGCGGTTTCCGGCGCGATGCGCATCCGATGGCGGTCATGACAGGCCTGGTCGGCGCGATGAGCGCGTTCTACCCGGATTCGATCAACCTGCACGACGCCAAGCAGCGCGAAATTTCGGCCATCCGGCTGATCGCCAAGCTGCCGACGCTGACTGCCATGGCCTACAAATACACCGTCGGCCAGCCGATCGTTTACCCGCGCAACGACCTGGGCTACACCGCCAATTTCATGCGCATGATGTTTGCGGTGCCGGCCGAGGAATACAAGGTCAACGACGTGCTGGTGCGCGCGCTCGACCGTATTTTCATCCTGCATGCCGACCACGAACAGAACGCGTCCACGTCGACGGTTCGCCTGTGCGCTTCGTCCGGTACCAATCCGTTTGCGGCGATCGCGGCCGGTGTCGCCTGCCTGTGGGGCCCGGCGCACG